>NZ_JAUBTI010000007.1:0-109134 GCF_036702415.1 Microcoleus sp. D3_18a_C4
CGTCCCGCCCGTCCTTTTTGGACGGGCGGGACGCCCATCCCACAATAACAATTAAAATTGTAAGTTATTTAATTCGCTATCCTTAATAACTAAGGTATTTTTAAACCCGCCCCCACCCAGCGACAGGATTTTATGAGGGTCACACTTACCGGAAACGAGAGTTGAAAACTTTGTTAAGGCAGTTTGTAGCTGCTCGATCGCACAATCAACTCACCTTGACTGGGGTTGCGGCTAAAAATAAAAGCTCCTTCTTGAGTTTCACCGCTTGACAAAAAATCTATTTGTTGGTCGCCGGATTCTACAACTTCACCGTTGACGCGGAGTTCGGCACTAATTTGCACGGATTCAGCCGTTTCGCCGCCAGTGTTAGTTACTGTAAACGGCACGTAAAATTGCCCTTGAGTTTCGCGAATAGGCGTGTTGCGAGTGACAGAAATAACCGGAGGTTCCTCTTTTTTAGTCACCCAGTTGTAGATTACGAGTCCGGTGAGGGTAAAAAGGATCGAGCAGGCGATCGCAAATGTCACCCATTCAGCAGGAGTTCTTTTTTCTTGCTGTTCGTTATTACTTTCACTCATACCGCCAACCTCCCCGCCGCGCCGCCAACAGCCGCAGGCAATCCCAATACTAACGTATAGTTCAACCAAATCGACCACGGGTCGTCAAAACTGAGTTTGTGGAAGAAAAACATCATAAATGCAGAAGCCGCCAGCGACACTAAATAGGCCATGACAGTTTCGCTGAGGGGGCGCTGAAAAATCCCTTGCTGCTGCTGCCGTTTTGCTTGATAAGTAAAGCCTGCTACAAATACAATACCGTAGGAAATTAGCAGGGAAGCGGCGATAATTGCTAATTGCCAAGGCGGCGAAATACCTGCCGCTAGCATGGGAATTTCGTCAGTTGGGGCGATGTTGAAAGCAATGATCATCGCGCCGATTAAAGTAGCGCCGATATCTGCTACAGTTGGATTGATGCTAGGTTCCTTTTCGCTGTCTGAGCTTTGATAGCGATCGCCGCTCAAGAAACCGTTTGCCAGGGCTACTCCCAAGGCAAACGGCAGGCCTTCAAATATGATTTTCCCCAAAGTTTCTTGCAGCGGAGTTTCCGGCGTAATTTCCCTGAGCAAAAACAGGACAAAAGCCGCGCAAACAATGCCAATGGCGATCGCTTCTACGGTATCGATTGCAGCATCTAGCCAGCGGATGTCCTTAGTTTTGCGAAAACCTTCTGTGCGAGTCAGCAAGAAAACGACGATAAAGGTAGTTGCGATCGCGATCGACATTTCCGCTGGTTTAGTATACGAACCAATCCACCAAACCTCCATCGTATAAAGCAGCGGAATGCCGAATAAAAAGCCCCCCGATGCACCTCGAATGATGTCGTTTAGTTCATTTTTCCACGGATTTTTGCGCTGTTTTTTTTTCTGGTTCATTTTTCAGTTAAAAGGTCCATTAAAAATTATACAAAATTTCCCGTGCTTATAAATCCCGTTGCCAAATCTTGATAGTTTTGTTATCACTTCCACTAACCAGAGTCTGCCCATCCGGGCTAAAAGCCACAGAGTAAACTCCCCATGAATGCCCCAAGAGACTGCAAATTTTATCTCTGGTATCGAGATTCCAAAGTTCGATAATACCAGGTTCCGTACTATCCTCTTCGCTGCCAGAATCCCACCCGCCACTTGCTAAAATTTTCCCATCAGGGCTAAAAGCTAAGCAGAAGTCCCCCATTGAATTTTCCGCAAGAGTATAGATTTCTATTCCCGTGTAGAGATTCCACAGCTTAATAGTTCCCACACAGTGCAAAGTCGCAAAAGTTTCTCCATCGGGGCTAACAGCGATCGCATAAACAGAGTCCATACCCTCCTGCCAATGCTTTGTCCAGATTTCATCTCCAGTGGTTAAATTAAAAGCTACTGCACTTAGAGAAACATAATCATCTGCACTGCTACTAAGTAGAATCTTTCCGTCAGGGCTGAATAAAATAGCCAAACTATAAAATACTTCTACTGGCCACTTTAAAGTCCGAATTTCTTCTCCATTTCTAAGGTTCCAAAGTTTGATAGTTGTGTCTTCACTGGCACTTGCCAGAGTCTTCCCGTCGGGGCTGATAACTACAGAAGTAATTATGTCTGAATGTCCGGTGATGGTGTAAATTTCCTCTTTAGTGCTGAGATTCCAAAGCTTGATAGTTTTGTCCTTACTGCCACTAGCAAGAGTTTGTCCATCAGGGGCGAGAGCAATGGATGTAACCCCTTGTGAATGTCCTGATAAAGTGTGAAGTTCTTGCCCTGTGTTGAGGTTCCACAGCTTAATTGTGCTATCAGAACTTCCGCTAACTATAGTCTGTCCGTCTGGGGTGATGACAACAGAACTTACCGCGCTTGAATGCCCGTGAAGGGTGTGTACGCATTGCCAGTTCGGAGTTGGAAACATTTGATATTACTCCTCGTACTCATCCATTAACAACATTTTTACTTATTGTTTTCAAGACCATTAAAGTGCAAGCTGAATTTCGGAAGATTCTCCCAAAGCTTCGTTGACAACAATCAGTTTTCCTTGACTATCTGCCCCTAATTGTTGATTGGCATTGAGTAATTCAATTCCATAAATAGTACCGTCGGGGGCAATGTCCACATTCATTTGATCGCTAACTTGGATAGTTTTTACCTGTGTGGTTTTTTCTTTGAGGTATATATAAGCTACGTTGTATCTTGGATCGTAAGTCAGTTTCACGGGAACCTCCTGCTCAAAAGAATTTGACAATTACAGTGATAATTATCCAGTCTTCGCCTTCTGGGGCTGCGATCGCCTCCACTTTCTTCATAGCATAAACTTTTCCCTGCCACTCAGCATTGAAGGAAAAGTTGCGCCTAAATCCGGTTCTGCCAAATTGAGCCGGAAAAGTTGTGCCACTTTCAACAGTAGCAATTACTTCTGCCTCAGTTGCACCTCGCTCAATCAATCGTGCTTGAGCATGGGGATGTAATCTAACGCTCACGTTGCTATTACCTCCTTTTTGCCTCTTTATTTTTGCACTAACTTAATTCACCACAGCCGCGCATAAGCATCAAAATAAAGGCATGAGTGTCCCACAACAACCTCATTCCATATACTCCTTAAACTCTTCTAGCGGTTCGTCAAAATCATCGGACATCCCAACCATTCCTTTAGCACTTCCTGCTTGCGGATTGGGTTTAGCTTGTTTGGGAATTCCTACCAATTTTACAACAGGCTGGTTATCTTGAGTAATCGCAATTTCTTCCCCTCTCATCGCCGCTTCGATTAATTCCAAAAGCTTTTCTTTTGCCTCAAGAATGTCTACTTGATACATAATTCGGGCCTCCGCATACAGTTGGAAATTTGAGAATTGAGATTTGCCGTGACTAATGAAGCTTGCGATCCTGTATTTTCATCAAAGGAAAGACCAGATTTGTTTGACTCTATCTCGCACTTGCACCAAATCATCAGGGGTTAATATTCCCAGTCTCCTTTCAACTAAACTTTTTTGTAATGTGTTCAGTTTATGTAAGCGAACCGCTGAAGGTCGCTTTAATCCTGCTTTTTGCCATTCCTGAATTTCGACATCAAAGGTTGTACGAGGGATTTGACTGGTTATCTTGGCAACAATCATATCTTCATCTCCTGTGTCCAACAGTACCAAACCAGGACGGTGTTTAGTTTCGGCTGTACCCGCAAACAAGAATGCGACTATAACTAATTCTCCAAACTGATAATTAGTCATTGCTCAATCCTCAGCGTAAATTGCATCTTCTTCGCTGCAATCAGCAAAGAATTGTTCGGCGGCAAGACGCTGCCAATCTGTTTTTTCCTCTACTTCATCTGCTTCTGAGTTTGTTTGTTCATTCACCAGAATTATCACTCTTACATCTTGGTTGACTGCCAAGTATTTTAAAATGTCATCGGTCAAGTTAATTTGGCCTTCCGATGTAACTTTTGCGGGAAATTCGTAGGCTTTCATCATGTTAATTTTAGATTTGTGTTTACCCAGTTATTGCTACTTTAACATAATCTCAATTAGACAAATCTCCCTCCAAATCAACAGACTGTAATTCCATATCACCAGACTGCAACTGAGCGGGAGTAGCCGGAATCGCCGCAATTATTGCATCGATTACCTTAGCCACCGGAATAATCTCCATTCCTAACTCCGGCACCGGTTGATTCTTAGGAATAATCGCCCTTTTGAAACCCAATTTCGCCGCCTCCCTCAGCCGCAACTCTAATTGCGAAACCGGCCGCACCTGTCCCCCCAAACCCACTTCCCCAAGCAAAACAGTGCGTGCATCAACCACCCGATCGCGAAAACTGGCCACAACGGCGATCGCAACTGCCAAATCCGCCGCCGGTTCATCCACCTTCAACCCGCCCACCGTCGCCAAAATCACATCTAGTTTAGATAAAGGAATCCCCACCCTTTTCTCCAAAACAGCTAAAATTTGCTGCAATCTAGCATTGTCCACACCAGTAGTAGTGCGGCGCGGCGAACCAAAACTCGCAGGGCTGACTAACGCCTGAATTTCCACTAAAATCGGTCGAGTTCCTTCGCAAGTAACAGTCGTCGAAGTACCCGGAGAAAATTCATCTCTATTCCCTAAAAACAACTCCGACGGATTATCTACTTCTCGCAAACCGTTGGCTACCATTTCAAAAACACCGATTTCGTGAGTCGCGCCAAAACGGTTTTTCATCGATCGCAAAAGTCGATGAGAAGCAAAGCGATCGCCCTCAAAATACAGTACAGTATCTACCAAATGTTCCAAAACCCTCGGCCCGGCCAAAGCTCCATCTTTCGTAACGTGACCGACAATAAATAAAGTAATATTTTCCCTTTTCGCAACCTGCATCAAAGCCGACGTACATTCCCGCACCTGAGCCACCGAACCCGGAGCCGATGTTAAACTAGCAAAATAAATAGTTTGGATGCTGTCAATCACCGCCACATTCGGTTTCAGCGCTTCCAACTCCCGCAAAACAACTTCTAAATCCGTCTCTGGAAGCAAGTAGAAATTCTCCGCTGAATTGTCCTCGGAATCCTTTTTAGCTTCCCCGTTACTGCCAGATTTATGCCCGCCGTTGCTTGACAATTCAACCGGATTAGCCACGCCCAAACGCTGCGATCGCAACTTCACCTGCTGGCCGGACTCCTCCGCACTGACATACAGTATCCGATCCTTGCGGGCCAACATATTCGCCACCTGCAACAGCAGCGTCGATTTCCCGATTCCCGGTTCCCCCCCAATCAACACCAGCGATCCCGGAACAATCCCGCCTCCCAAAACTCGATCGAGCTCGCCGTAACCAGAAGGCCAGCGAGACTGAGTTTGGTCGGAAATCTGCGATAATCTGAAAGATACCCTTGGTTGACCCTTCGACTTATCAGGGGGCGAACCGCCCACTGTCTTAGTTGTCACCCCAGTTAAACCAGCCCGCGGCACACCAGCAGTAGGTTGCTCTAACTGCTCGTCAAAAGAATCCCACTTCTGACAGCTAGGACATCTGCCAAAATATTGTGGTGAATCATAGCCGCATTCCCGACAAATATATTGTATTCGAGGCTTAGGCATTGTTTACTATGATAAATAGTCACCCTAACATTTAGAAAAGTCTGAGTTAAAGCAATTATCAAGCTTTCAGACCGATCCCCACACATGATTCAATTTGTGTCTTCTATGATAGGGTACAAAAAATTAACATTATCTGAAATGTAACTTAAGGAGTGCTCGGTAACTTGGAAAACCATAAAGAAAAAATTCTGGTAGTTGATGACGAAGCCAGTATCCGCCGCATTCTGGAGACTCGCCTTTCCATGATTGGCTACGATGTCGTCACCGCTGCTGACGGCGAAGAAGCTCTCGAAACCTTTCGCAACACCGAACCCGACTTAGTGGTTTTGGACGTGATGATGCCGAAGCTAGACGGTTACGGCGTCTGTCAGGAGTTGCGTAAAGAGTCAGACGTGCCTATCATCATGCTAACTGCTTTGGGAGACGTAGCCGATCGCATCACCGGTTTAGAATTGGGCGCCGACGATTACGTCGTCAAACCTTTCTCTCCCAAAGAACTTGAAGCCCGCATCCGTTCGGTACTGCGGAGGGTTGACAAAAACGGCGCATCGGGCATTCCCAGCTCTGGAGTCATCCACGTCACCAATATCAGGATTGACACCAACAAGCGCCAAGTTTACAAAGGCGACGAACGAATTCGCCTCACGGGCATGGAATTCAGCCTGTTAGAACTGCTTGTCAGCCGTTCTGGAGAGCCTTTTTCGCGATCGGAAATTTTGCAGGAAGTCTGGGGATACACGCCCGAACGCCACGTAGACACCCGCGTAGTGGACGTTCACATCTCGCGGCTTAGGGCAAAGTTGGAAGACGACCCCAGCAATCCCGAATTAATTCTCACCGCCCGCGGCACCGGCTATCTCTTCCAGCGAATTGTCGAAATAGGAGAAGTAGGATAAAGTCAGTTGGCAGTTGGCAGTTGGCAGTTGGCAGTTGGCATTAGTTAAATTACCAACTACCAATTACCAATGACTAATGACTAATGACTAATGACTGCTGACTAATGACTAATGACTGCTGACTAATGACTGCTGACTAATGACTAATGACTAATGACTAATGACTAATGACTAATGACTAATGACTAAATCTGATCCCAATAAAGTTTTGCGGCAATTGCCCTTAGTTGCAGGAGGGTTAGCAGGTACGCTGCTAATGGTAAACCGGTTGCTGACAGAGCAAATTACAGATTCTCAAGCTCGATCGGACGCTTTGGGAGTAATTATCAGCGCTTTGCTGATTTTAACAGGTTTGCTGTGGCAGCAGGTGCAAGCGCGATCGCCCGATTCCGTAAAACTTATCGGCGAAGAAGGTTTTGAATTTGCGCCGGATTTGCCGGAGGCTGTGAAAATAGAATTAGCCTGGGCGTCGCGTTTGCTGTTGACAAATACCGCCACAAGGTCGATCGTAATTGTGTATCAGGGAAAAGTTCTATTGCGGCGCGGTATTTTAGGCATCAATCCCGAAGTCAAACCGGGGCCAATATTGCAGCGAGTGCTCGACAAAAATAAACCAGTTTATTTAGTAAATCTCAATATTTATCCCGGCAAAATTGAATTTGACTATTTGCCAGAAAATACCCAAGGAGTCATCTGTCAACCTATCGGCAGCCAAGGCGTTTTAATCTTAGGTGCTAACGCGCCCCGCAGCTACACCAAACAAGATGAAAACTGGGTGGAAGGCATTGCCGACAAACTAGAAAATACCATCAATCGATTTTAGATTTTAGATTTTAGATTTTAGATTGTGGATTGTGGATTGTGGATTTTAAATTTTAGATTGTGGATTTTAGATTGTGGATTGTGGATTTTAGATTTTAGATTTTAGATTGTGGATTAGGGATTGTGGATTTCACAATGCCAGCCCGCGTCTTGGTGCGATCGTCTTCGAGGGCTGCGCTAACGACGGATTTGCCTCATTCTCGGTGTTGGCTATCGGCAATAAACAAGATTTATTACCGATAATATCTTTTGAAAAGAAGAAGATCCAGCGCTGCCCCCAACGAAATTTCCAGGGTTTGAGGGTCTTCTTAACCACCAAGACGCGGGCTGCGTGTACAGGGCGCATCTTAGTCCTCAACAAGACTCTCCGGGTGCGCTAGGCGCACCTTACTAGCTCAAAACTCGCAACTCAAAACTCAAAACTCAAAACTACTAGCGAGCCCAGTCAGTACCGCGCCACAGCGTAAAAAACAAAACACTAGAAATCAGCGCGCCCAGCAGCCACTTAACAGCATTTTTAAATAACCCCAAGCGCTGACTTTGCTGAACCGCAGCACTTTGCGTCTGTAACCGTTCCTTAGCCGGAGTAATTCTCGAAAGAATTTGCTCTTTCAATTGCTGTGGGTTTTGCGTATCCGCTTGTACCCCCAAACGAGTAAGTTCCCCCGCCAAATTCCTTAAATCTTCAGGACTACCCTTATTCAGCCGTTCTTCCACCTGCTGCAACTGAGCTAATTGTTGGTTTGCTTGAGTAGTAATTTGCTGGTTGTTTTGGTTGTTGACGTAGATAGTGCCAAAAATTCCCAAAGGCAGCATCAACAGAAAAACCAGACCTAGCAGCAGACAAACCCAAGACAAAACCTTCAAAAAAACTTCTTCCAAGCCTCTGCGATCGTACCCTTCTCCAAAAAATATCAGCGCCATTGCCAGTAAAGGAACTGGCACCCGTTCCACTACAGCCCCAATGGTTTGCAATTCCCAGAGGCGATTGCCAAAATTGGCTGGTATAAGAGTTGCGATCGTATCTAATACAGACAAAATTAATAGACCGTAGCCAATCCAACGCAGTCTGTAGATAGAAAAACCTTGTTCGCCTTGTATGTCATTCATAAAATAATCAGAGTTGTTGTTAAGAAAAATGTCTCTTGACCCCGCTCAAGAACGGATACAAGCCCCCGACAACAGTCGTGGAGAGTCAAAAATTTTAGACTCTTGTTCCAGCTTCCAGATTCACCTGTGGAGTAAATCTAAAAGCTAAAAGCTAAAAGCTAAAATCGACTGAATCGAGTCAAGGATCGGGGAATCGCGGCTGCCACCACCCATACCAAGAAACCCAAGCATTCTCTAGAATTTTTTTGGCATCTTCTGGAGTTGTTTTATCCAAAGGCACAGACATCTGAGTCCACAAACAGCGCCGGTCTTGAATATTTCCCCTACCCAACAACCAAAACAGAATACGGTTTGGGTGCCAATCGCGAGTATTTCGATTATATCTAAACTGTTGGGAAGTTACTGTAGCACTGCCACGAGGATTGATACACGAACTCAAATACAGTCGATTTGGCTGTTGCAAGATTCCGTGAAATCCCGCGCCTTGAGTGTTTACTAATGCTAGTTTACCAGGAGACGACTTGAGAACTGTATGTCCCCTCATCATACCTTCCACTGCCCCAATGGTGTCTACCGCATAGCGCATCTCTATTTCTAGAGCCATGCTATTTTTTTGATATTCATATTTCCTGGCCGCTTGGAATTCTGAATTGTCGCTAAGTTCGATCGGCGCGCTCTTGTTTAGTTTCCAATCGGCTAGAGGCACCGACTCGGGAAACTCAAACGGGGTGACCAGATGCTTGCCGTCCGATGGATATAAAACCACTTTTCCGGCAACCAACAAAACCCCTCCCAAAGTAACAGCCAACAGGGAAAGCCTAAGTGGTTTCCAAGAGGTAATAGCCATTAGCAATTCTGTCCTTCCTTATTTTGGGGTTGGTCTTTCAAAATAGCAAACCAGCAGAATAGCCCGAAAATAAATACAGCAATCATCGAAAATATTACCGAACCATTTCCTTCGTGCCAGTATTTAAATGCTTCGGGTTGAGATAGCGATACCAGCACTGCCAGGAGACCAACTCGCGCGGCATTAACTACAAATGCAGTAATTATTGCCACGAATGGCAATACAATTTTCTGAGCCGTAGTGGTAGGAAACATCAGTAAGAAAACCAGAGCTAGTCCTAACAATTGTAGCATCGCATTCACCCCGGAACAGCCGTGATTCACTTCCACGCTGCCCTTTTCCAGGATGAGAAAAACCCCTTTTCGCACCACGTCAAATCCTACATAGTGCAGGATGAAAGCTGAAAATTTAGCGGTTAATTGGGGGACATCAACCAATACTCCGATCAATCCTGGAGGAATAGCTGTATAGCCAAGAATTAGAAGTTCCTGCCAATATTGTTTCAGTCCTTTTGTGCCGGAAGCAAGCAAGGCGAGACTGATTCCCGACAAAAAAGGCGTTGCTCTGATAAAAAAGTCGTATCCCGATATCGAGGAACTTTTGAGCAATATTAAAGCAATTAACGATGTCCCAAAGAAGCTGGCGAAAATTCCGCTTTCAAAAGTTAAGGATTCGTGCCTTTCCCAAATGAGAAATGCTACGACTCCCCAAAACAGTAACATTGTACCGAACAGGTCAGTGTCGTTTGTTCTGGAAGTCAGAGTTAGGTGTAAGGCGATCAAACCGGAGGCGATGCCTAACAGCCAGTATTTAGGTTCTTGGACGTGCTTGAGCGAGTTTATTTCGGTCATTGCTGCTTTTTGTTTTTACTAAAAGCTTCTAAAATGCTTAATGTGTTGTAACTCTATTAAAATTATCAGCTACAAACACTTAAATTTATGCGTTTGGGGTGATTTTTCACTAAATCTTCACAAAGATTGACAAGGGCGAATGTGTGTGATAGTCACCTGCACCTAATTAAATCTGAAGTTAGGAGCAAAGACCAAAGAAAACAGGTTTTTTAACTCGGATCGATCGCACTCAACTAAAGATTTTCCTTTCTCTCACCCGGTTTCTGCGCCGGGAGTTTAAATGTAAAGCTTGAAGGCAAGACAGAAACCTTTGTGGACGCACTCTCGAGCTGGAAAACCAGTTTTTTACTGGTTCTGGTTTTTGGTAGCCCGTGCGTCCAGGAGGAGATTAGTTAGAGTAGACTTTCCGGTAGTAAGTTTGATATTCCTCCGAAAGCAGGGGTTCCCACCACTCCCGATGGGCTAAGTACCATTCTACAGTCTGTCGCAAACCTTCTTCAACTGTTACTGAGGGAGTCCAACCTAACTCTGTTTGAATTTTGGTGGCATCAATAGCATAACGCCGATCGTGCCCGGCTCTGTCTTTGACAAATGCGATCAATTGTTCGCAAGGACGGGCGGGTAAATCAGAAGCTAATTCGTCCATTAGCTGACACAGCATTTTTACTAAATCGAGATTTTTTACCTCGTTGTTGCCGCCAACATTGTAGGTTTCCCCAGGTTGACCGCGGTGAATAACGGCATCTAAAGCGCGGCAGTGGTCGAGAACGTAGAGCCAATCTCGCACGTTTTGACCGTCGCCGTATACTGGCAGCGGTTTGCCCAATAACATATTGATGCACATTAATGGAATGAGCTTTTCTGGGAAGTGATAGGGGCCGTAATTGTTTGAACAGTTGGTGATAATTGTCGGGACGCCGTAGGTGTGGAAATAGGCGCGGGCGAGGTGGTCGCTGCCAGCTTTGGAGGCTGAGTAGGGACTGTTGGGCGAGTAGGCAGTTGTTTCTGTGAAGGCTGGGTCATCGGGGCCGAGACTGCCGTAAACTTCGTCGGTAGAAACGTGGAGGAAGCGCATTTGTGCTTTGAGAGATGCCTCATCAATTGCTTCAAAATGCTTGCGGAAGGCTTCTAACAGTGTGAAGGTTCCGACAACGTTTGTTTGAACAAAGGCTGCGGGCCCGATAATTGACCTGTCAACGTGGGATTCTGCGGCAAAGTGCGCGACTGTGGTGATGTTTTCTTCTTTGAGCAAGGTATCGACTAAGGTACGATCGCAAATATCCCCCTGCACAAACCGAAAATTTTCGCCTCCTTCCAAAGTTGCCAGGGTTTGTCGGTTTCCGGCGTAGGTTAAAGCATCGAGTACCACTACTCGATCGCCCGGATAGCTGCTGCACCAGTGATGCACAAAATTCGAGCCGATAAATCCAGCCCCGCCCGTCACCAACAATCGGCGAGGGGATCGCTCAATGCCTTGATTCGCGTTGTCTGTCATAAAAATAAGAGTTTTTCCAATAACTAAGCCTTTACAAAAGTAGCCTTAAAAGTAGTTTGTCACCAAGTGTTTGCCGCTCTGTAATTAAAATTTCTACTGTCTCCGCACAGTTAGACAGATTTTTTTAATAAAAAGGCGATCGGGTGCGATCGCCAATTAGTCGGTTAGTTCAGTCCATTGTACAGCTCTCTGAAAACTAGATCCGCGAGTTTCCGACAGCTAGCATTCCGAGCATCTGCGAGGTTGCCGCCGCGCTTTTTAGTTCCGTCGGCGTCAAAGGCGCGTCGCGTGAAATATTCCCGCAGTTCCACTTGTACTGGGGTGTAGGACTGTCCTTTGAGTCGCTGCGGTTCAATGCGGCAGTTTACATACGTCCACAATGTCGATCGCGTGTTTGCACATCCCGTCCACTTACCGCCGCCGCCACCAGCCCGCACTTGACCGCTAGACTTCTCAACCTTGCCGAGGCCGCAAGCTTGCCGAAATCTGCGAAGCGCGCGCTTCTTTGGTAGGCACAAGAAATCTTCAAACGGGTAAATTCTGCTAAGTATCCACCCGCGCTCGCGGTAGCCAAAGGCGAAGCGGTCAAAAACTCGGTGATAAGGATCGAAGTCAGGCTCGCACAGCAGATTGGTCAGTCTGAACTCAATCCCAGCTTCGATGTCGTGGAGTTCGCAGACGGTCGCGGCAAATTGTCGCGTCATTTCGGAGATGTTTGCCCGATCGCACTTTTGCTCTTTGGAGTAGTGATTTTCAAATCGAGCCAGAATAGCCTTGCTCAAAAAATCTCCCTTGCCAGCGAGCCATGCCCAAAATGCAGGTGGTTTGCCGACATCGAGGGAACCGTTCGGTCTGACACTCTTAACATGGGCACGGGATGGATATTCCCAAGCGAGCCTGCTTTTGATGGAATTAACAAAGCTCGTTTGCTTGCGCGTTGTGGTTTTAAGGTCTAGCAGCGCGCGTCGGATTTGTTCAATTTTGGGGTTAAGCTCTTTAACCCAAAATCGGCGATCATAAATTTCGAGATAATGGCGGCGGTACAGTTCGCAGAGCACGAGCGCGTCGAACGGATCATCTTTGTTATCAGTTCCCCCTAGCGAGCGCCGCGTGGCTTTTACCATACCCTGATCCGCTATCACCACAAAAACCCCGTGTTTCCTGAGATGTTTTCGCCAATAGTAGGAGTATGTGCCGGTGCCTTCGAGAATTGCCACAGTCGGAGCATCGCCGATATTCTGTAACAGACAGTCTAATTCTGTCACTTCGTAAACTGAGTGGACGGCCGCAAACTGAGGGGAGAGATAGAAGTCTCTAAGTGCAATTTGGGGGAATTTTTCAATCAAAACCGCGTCAACGCGGTGCGCTGACACGTCAAGTCCGAGTATTTTTAACATCAATTTCCAACAGTTAAACCGCTTACATAACCCACGAATCACCCAAGGAGTTGCCTCCACATCCGCACAGGGGCTTAGGCGCTTTTATCGTGCGGCGAGGTTGGAATTCGCCGCACGTTTGCGATTAGTTGTTTGTTCCCACGAAACAGTAAGGGCTTTATTCAAGCCCACCTCACCTCTGAAGAACTAGAACTAATGCGAGGTCGCAACCCTTGCCCGCTACTCCCCCTTAATAAGGGGAGTTTCGCTACTGGGTTCAAGTAGCTCGTCAGGCGGGAATTAAACCGATCGCAACTAGCGACACATAAACATAAAGTGCTTTCGGTTGCTTGGTGATTGCGCTCGGTTCTACATCCTCAAACTTCTTGGCTCTGAGGATATCGTTAGCAATATTCACGGCCTCAGCCAAACAACAATCAGATGATTTGTGCGAACCTAAAAACCCGCGAGATTTGGCGGATTTTATAACTACGAATGTCTGTTTAAACTCTTCATCGCTGTAAGCATCTGCAAGCATTTTTTTAGCATCGGCAAGCAATCGCAAAACCATGCGACTGTTTTTATTGGTAGACTCCATAGGGGTATTTGTGGAGGATGTCGAATTAGAGTTAGTTGGCGAATTGTCAGGATTTTTGGGTGTCATTGGATTGAGCCCAAGTTGGTCTTTGGCAAGGCGACTCCTAGAAGCGATCGAACGTCGAACCTCGATCGCTTTTAGGTTTTAGATTTTGGATTTTAGACTTCGACTAAAAAAGAGTGTCCGTCAGAATTGTCGCGCAGCGCTTCCACCATTCTTTGGATAGACGCTTCCTTGTCGTCGGGCGACATTTCCGCAAATGTCGCGCGACCGACGACTGCAACAATCACTAAAGCGTCTTCTATGTCGCACTTAAGCGCATCGGCTAGCATTCTTATCGCTACACTAGATGTAATTCCAGTAGAGATGATCAAATGCTTTTCCTTTTCTGAGAGGTCGGTCAAATTAAACGCCCGCGGTGCAGCTTCATCCTCATCGCCGTCGGGGACGATGCGAATGCACTGCAAGTTAAGCTCGCAACTATCCAAGAGGTCGCTAAGAGTTTCCCGCAGTTCCGAAAGCGCGCGATAGTGGCCCTGCAACTTCAAGATAAGATTCGACACGTTAAAGTCAATCTCTGCAATCTCCCTCTTCATCGCATCGTCAATTGGCGGCAATGCAGAATGCCGGAATGTGTAAATGCTTGGTTGTTCCATTAGTTTTTTGGGGTAGGAAGCGATCGCCTAGCTCGAAGGCGATCGCACAAAGAAGCGAATAATGCAGCAAGTACAAATGGTGGAGGCTTACAGCATGGCATCACCTCCCCAAGGGGGCGAGCGACAGCTCGGCTCCACACCAGCAAAGCCAAGCGAGTAACTGTCAATCAGATTATCATCGGCAAAAGGGATAACTGCAAACCTGTTATAAGGCTGTTTGGTTTTGGCCGCTTCGAGCGGTTCCGTCTCAAGTCCGACTTTACCCAGTGCGCCGAACCAATCACAGATGCGCTTGTGACTAAAAGCGTCGGGGGATGGTGTCGGGACTTTTTCGGGGGGATGGAACAAGTCGCTTAAGTTCCATTCCCCGACAACCAACAGCCGCCAGATTTCATAGAGGCTCTTGAATTTCCGTTCTAGACTTCCTAGTCTCAAAACCCATCCCCCGGTGATGGACTTGGTTAGATCGAGGCAAGCAGCGCGCGCGAGTTTTAGCACTCGGATGAAGCTGCATTTTTGCACCGGGGTAATATCCTTTGCCTCGTTAATTGTCTGTGTGTGCGATCGCACTTGCTGCATCAACTCGGCATTTTCGGCCCGCAGTCGGGCAATTTCTGCCAGTGCCGCGTCAAGGTCGGAGAGTTCGTTTTGCTCAAAAGTGCGATCGACATCGAGGGATTTTTCGATCGGCTCCTGGTCTTGAATGTCGATCGGGTTAAGTGACTGAAAAACGGGGAACGGTTGACCAATTAGCGCGGCAACCCAAGTCTCGCGCCGGGTTTTGTTGCCGTCGGGGATAATGCCTAGTTCTTGGGCAATTTCCTTGAGTTCCGGCAGTAGATGCTTGTCTAGCAGTTCGCGGGTGTAGATGTGCAGTTCCATAGTTTTTAAGAAAGAGCGGGAGTGTGCCTGCCCGCCCTCTTTATGTTGGGGTGTGCTCTGCACTTGCACGTGCAAAGGTACATATTCATAATTGCACGTGCTAAGATTAGTGTCAAGACTAGCACGTGCAATAATTGAGGGTAATTCGATATGGCTAGAAACTATGGAACAACGGAGTCAGGGCCGGGAAAAGAAAGCAACAGTGAACGCGACAGTACGCTTGGAGCCAGAGGACTGGGAAGCGCTAGAGGACAAAGCGAAAGAGATGGGGATGGCATCTCGAACGGAATTACTCAGGCAAATAGCCAGGGGGTATATCGAAACGAGGAAAGCCCTAACAAGTCAGGAGCGGCAAATTTTGGGAAAATCTTAAGCCAGTTGAGAAGTTTGCAGCAATCCCACCTGGCTTATGTAGAAGGACACGAAGAAAGACTTCGCGCCCGTTTAAAAGCCGCACAAGAGCATCACAACCAAGTGCTAGATCAAATGAAAGCCCTTGAATTAGAAATTCTTGATCTCCTAGGCGAGGGTGAGAGCGAACCCGGAGGAGCTTAACTCCACAAATAAAACCAGGTCTATGTAGGGGCCTGGTTTTTACATTTACAACACTCCCAAAAGCTGACTACACATAAATGCTTTCTCATGGGAGCCGATTTATCAGTATCACTGCAAAATAGAACTCCTCAACATCATGCAGAGACAACTATCAATTTTCGACACCCTCCAACCGCTAGACACAGCACTAGACAAACTGAAGGCTGGGGACTGGGTGAAGTTACGCCGCAAGACTGCTAGCGCCGCTTACTGGAAAAAGGGCGAGGTTGTGCAAATCGAAGCAGTACACCCGGTTAACGGCAGCGGCAGATTTTGGAACGAACGGGCGAACGATTGGGCATACTTGCACCCCGATGATGTGACACTGACAGAGCCGTCGAGTGATTTTGTGTCGCCGCGTGCGATCGTACCTGTTGCAGAATCACCAGCGCCACCAGATGTTGCAGAATCACCAGCGCCGCCAGATGTTGCAGAATCAGAACCCGCAGCGGGGAAACTTGATTCTGCAACAGGTCAGTCGATCGCACCTGTTGCAGAATCAGAATCGCCGCTTGATTCTGCAACAGGTCAGTCGATCGCACTTGTTGCAGAATCATCACCCGTCCCCGGTGAAATTGATTCTGCAACAAAGGCAGTATCAACGTACCGGCCGAAAGGTTCCGCTAGAGGTGGGGAGTATTTCCGGTTTGTCTACCGTGCGGGAACTAAAGTTAAATCAGTGCACATTCCCGGCGGCAATTCCGGCTCAGTTTTGGCGCAACAGCGAGCGGCCGAAGTGATGGAACTTTCCGCCGCCGGAGTTCCATCACTTGAGATTGTCGAGCATATCCGTCGCTGGAGCACGCGCCGTCAGGAGCCGACGTGGTGAACCCAAAACTCCCCGTCGTAAGCGCAAGTCTCCTTAATCAGTCTGTAACTGTAATTCAAACCTTCCCCAGATACGCTGGTATCGTAGCCGGTGTTGAAGTATTCCCCGTAAGGATCGTTGACGATTAGACCCCGCGCGTCATAGCCACGAACTACGATTATGTGGCCCGACCGGGTAAACATCCCGTGAATGATGCACGGGTTGCCAGCGACGATCGACTGCTTGATTTTGTCGATCGACCCGTACCAAGTAAAGTCATCAGAGCACCCGTGAGCTCTGATGACTTTTGCTATGTCCTCTGCAGAATGGCGGCTTAACCCATTGTCATAGACATATTCCCAAAGCTCATCTTCTAACTGTTTGGCTGAATTTTTCGACCTCACCCCATGATAATCGAGGCACATCGCCGCCGATGTCAAGTTACACGTCCCTTCAGGGTGATAAACATTGTCTAACTGTGAAAAGTGGCGAACGCTTAAATTTCTCATGGCTCCTGTTTTCGAGGCGATGGAGCAAGCAAACCGATTAACGAACCGACACAAATAGATGCTAGATTATTCAACTCTTGCGGCATCTTCCTGTCTTGATGCGGCGACAACACCACACCGCCAACAACGACGGAACTACAAATAAAACACAGGGTATAAACTATAGCGCGGTAAGCTTTAATATCAAGCATGATTAAGGCTCCTAAAAACCCGTATCAGTTTCTTTGAAACTGTTCGAGAAGAACTGATCCATATCTGAGTCACCACTTCTTGGTTGGTAGCCATTCTTTGCCGCGTTGAACTTTTCTAAATCTTTCACTCGCGACCGCAAAGATATTATTAATCCCATTGAGGCGTCTAGTTTTTTTTGAACAATTGCTAAGCGTCTTAATCCTGAATTGTTCGCCGTCCACAATGACAGGACGGCTGCTGCGATACTCAAACCGCCTGTTATATACTCTATTTGTGCCATTTTATGCAGGTTGCTTTATTTGAACCTCGAAAGATTTTATCCACGGCTTTGGGTAGAATTTTAAAGAATAATATTCCTGTCCTTCAATCTCGGAAAAATTTATCAATTTCCAAGCGTTGAGCGGCAACGTAGTAGACCCGCCCTCAATATCCAATTCCCCAAGCGTCCCGAAAACTTGCACCAATTCCCCGGCGACACGCCATGTTTTTTTAGCAGTTGGTGAGGAAATTAACACCAAGACAATCGGCAAGTATAAATCGACTGGGAAGTAAATCGGCTCGACTTCCCAATTCGTATCTCGAAAAAATTGCCCCGAAAAAGTCGGAACCGTCATGCAGCACTCTTAAAGGAGGCTAGCGGCTTAAGCTTGGATGGCTCTGTGAATGTCGAGTCAATATTAATTCGCGTCCCACTTTCAAGTATAAAATAAGTTGGTTTGCGGGTTGCATCAAACGCCGTATTTATCCAAAGTGCGATCGCGGCAGACGACATATAAGTCGGAACCCTGAATGTCATCCATTTTTTGCGCTTGGTGGTTTTCGAGTTTACCAGCGGCGCATCCCCGCCAGTAGTGGGAATTTTGATTCTCTTGTCCGGCAACTTCTGGCCTTTATTCGAGTAGGAAACGCCGTTTCCTTTGTTCGTTATTTTTGGTGTAGTGGTCGAAACCGGTCTTTTCGGCTCAGCCTTTGTCGCCGTAGATTGAACGACAGTTTTAATCCCGTAGTAATTACGAAAGTCCTCTCGAACGTAAAAGTTAATGTAAGTAGTCGGTTCGAGATAGGCTTGTACTAATACTCGCTGAATCTTTGGCGTTGCCGTAGCTGCCTCTATCTCTTTCTCGGCTTGTTCTGCTGTTTGTGGTGCTGTTGCCATTTTCAAATCCTTTGTAGAACTAAGATATCAACCAATGCTGACTCGACGGTTGATAGCAGTATTTATTGCTGCGAGGGCAGCAACTGGAATGAAGAATTAAGTAAATAATTCTGTAGCGTTGGCAGTCACTCCATTCGGCCCCAAAGTGACAGCCGATGGGATAGAAAGCGCTACCGAGTAAAGTCCGGTTAGCTCATTCTGCGTAAATTGGGTAATGATTGTCCGGTTCTGCGGGTTAGTTGTTGGCGAAGATTGAAGGTCTGCGACTATTCTCAAAATTGCCAACAAAGCGTCTTCTACAGTTCCAGCAACAATACTATTAGGGGGCAGTGCAGTCATTTTTTTGCAAATTTAAAAGTGTTCTTAGATTCTATCTCGTCAATCCCTTGCGTGACAAGAGTTTGGCTTAAAATAATTCAGAAGACAGGCTTACAGAACCTTAAAGTTCTATAAGTTCAGTTACATTAACAGAGTAGAGTAAGATTGAAGAGGTAGTAATATCAGAAAAAACACCAAGAAAATATGGCAAGTATCACAGCAGGAGGTAGCGCGACAATTGCAGCAACCACGGTTGAGGGTCAATTTCTACAATTGATTGAATATTTCCAATCGCTAGAAGCAGCGGGTAACAATACCACTAATTTCTTTTCGGGAACTTACGACTCGGACACTCTAATTTTTTCTGGGAATTTCAGCGTCCCTGTAAAAATTAACGACTTGTTGAATTTAGTATTTACGGGCGACCCGGACACAGGCAGTTTTCCATCCGGCACATTTACGGCTGGAACTGCCGGAACGTTTACCGCCCCTCTAGCGATTAATTACTTCATTCAAGTAGTTAACCGACTGATAAGCTTGCAAAACGATTTCAGTAAAAACCCGCAGAAAATCCAAAACGTGACGGCGAGTATAAATCTGAATCGAAATTTATTAACGGGTAGCTTTACCGTTCCGTATACCAAACAGTCCACATCTACGGGAATTGCAATTAATGCCGCGTCTTACTTGCTGTAAAACACATCAAAATAAATACTAAAATGGCAGACTATACTTTCCACTCGCTTGTCGAGCCGCTCAAAAATAACAGCACAATCCAGACAATTTTAGATGTAGACGCGCTCGCAGCACCTGCCAAAGTTGCGTTATTGGCTTATGTAGCTTCGCTAGGATTGCCAACAGCGGAGACTCAACATTTGACTTGGGAGAATATCGGAGTCGCGGTCTTAATCCGCAGTTTGGCGCTGACATACTATTTACCATCGCTAGGAACTCAAACACCCGCCGCCGATGTCAAAAGGACTTCGACACTGCGCGACCGCGTGACAGAAATGCAAAAACTGCAATCTGCATATCCTAAGTGTCAACTTCTGATTTATGGCAAAACTACGCCGGCAAGTGAGTGGATTTGGCTAAACACCGAGGTAATTCAAAACTCAGGAAACCAAGTTAATACGCTCAAATTGCTTCCCTACATTAACCAGATGGAAGATTTCGCACCCGGTCGGGGATGCGCGATTGGCATTCAGTTTATTGCAGATGCGGCGACGAGCGCGACGCTTCCGCAAGCCGGCGATAGAATCACAGCCCAGGGCTCGGTATTTTTAGATGTCAATCCGATCGCCGACTCAAAAAAAAATGATGGAGACAGTGCACTAGAGTCGAGGCTCGCCGCGCTTGAAACATTATTGCAACCATTTGGCGCGGCAACGGCGACGGTGGCCGGTACAACCGGATTGGTATCCGGTGCGGCAGTCGGGCAAGCTGACTTTATACTCAGGGGCGATCGCACTTGGCAAACTCCGGCGGCATTCGTGCGGATGGTTGGCGCGCAATTAATAGAAGGAATTAAAACTTTCTCTCAAACCATTATCGGGAATAAAAATATTCGATGTGTCGGAGCCGATGATTTAAGTACATTGTCAAATCAAAGTCAATCATATATGTTTAGTGTCGGAAGTGGTGGATATTTCGGCCTCACTTCTGCCGTTGCGCCAACCAATACAAAAATAATAGATTTCGGGTTGTCAGATGTCGGAACTTTTAGTATAAGGCGGTTAAATGATGCTTATAACGCAGTTATCTCGACTCTGTTGCAGTTCGATGCTTCCCACAATTTAAGATTATTTAATTTTACTAATCTTGGGGGAAATGTTTCTATAAAAATCGCTAATTTTACCGGAAATCTCCCAAATACTCAGGGAGAGAGATTGTATATTCCGTTAGGTTTTGACAGTGCTAAAGTTTTGGCGGCTTTCCCGTTCTCGCACTTTGATGTCAACGGCAGAATGCCACCTAAGTTTAACGGTCTGGCCGGCTATGAGTACGAATCATATATAGATGAGAATTTAATTATTTTTATGCTGCACCCTACAAATTCGTGGATGATTGTAAACAAACCTTGTTCGTGCTTAGTTGTTTACAGTAATTAAGTTTAACGAAAGTCATGAGCAAGATTAACTTTAGCACCGAAAACCCAGAAATTGAAATCACCCGCGCGATCGGCAAAAAGAGCGATGGAAAAATTACGCTCAATACCGAGGGCGGCTCAATTGAAATAGACCTCGGCTTCGCATCCATCGGCGCAACAACTGACTACGGCGGCGCAATCTCTGTCGGATTATTGGGGCAAGAGATTACTTGGGGCCGAGAAGGTGGCACAATCCACATCGGAATCGGTGGCTTCGCTGTCGATGTCGAGGCAAAGGATTGTATCGTCACTGAGGTTAAGTCTATTTTCGGTCACGTTGTAGCGCAGCGCAGTTATCCCGATCCGGGATGTGAACTGCCAGAACCGCCAGAACCGCCACAACCGCCAGAACCGCCTGGTTTGGTCGATCCGATTGCTGTTCCCGTGCCAGATACCGGTAGTGGATTGGTATTTGTTCATTGCAAGTACGAAGGCATGAGTCCTCTAGCTATGGTTTCCCGAAAGTATCTGCTAAGCTACCAGAAAAGAACGATTCTCAGCCCAATCGAAGATCGATTGCAGGGCGTAGTCGCTAGATGCCCCGTGGATATAACAAGCAATTACACAAGTAATCATCCAGAAAGTTACGATCCAGCATCAGGGACTGTATATACTAAAGGACTTAGACTTCTGACGTATCGTGCAATTTATTATAATAGAACCGAATCGAGGCTAAGGACGGCACCGCTCACCGAACGGGCTAGCATTTATGCTAGCAGCGCATCAACTCCGGGTAGTAACAAGCCATTATTCTTTTGGGGTGCTTTTGCAGATATAAAAAATTTTATAAAAGTTGGCAAAGAAGAAGCGGAGAGGGAAAAAGCCACTTTCCCAGAGGACTACGGAATGACGGTTTATATTCCCTACGTCTGCATCCCGTATTATGGAGAGATAGGAAAATCTAAGCCTTTTTTACCAACAGGAAACAAGCCACCCATGAATAACTGCTGCGAAGAAGTTCTCGATATGCTCGAAGACATTAAGGAAGCCTACGGAGTCGATCGGATTCTAAAGGATAAGTTTCCAATTTCTAATGTTTTTATGGCCCCGGAATGCGACCCGGCAAGCCAAACTATCGCTAAGAATTTCTACGAGATTTTGCAGTGTTTGTTTAGAACGCTCGCCCACGGGTTGATTTTTGAGCCGCGCGTCAGCATCAAAGACGCGGACGCGGCAAAAGCCGGCGATCAAGAATTTAAAGCTAAATACCTCAACGCGACGGGATGGGCTTCGGCAGTAGCAGAGGCGTTGTTAGAAGTAAAAGATGATGGAAATATCAGCACGAACATGGACGTTCGCAACAGCTTTGCCGTCACTCAGACAATGGTAGGGTTGACCGATGCTATTTACAAACTAGAAGCAATTATTGATATGTTGGGGATTGAAGTCGTCTCAAAAGTGCGGACGGTAGAGACACCTTTTAACTTGCAAATTCAAATCGGGAAAGGTTTTGGCGGTAACAACGAGCGGCAGATCGACTTAAACACCGACGAAGCGACAGAAGCGCTGTTGCCGGAATTATTAAAAGTCAAAACAAACAAAGTGAAAACGCTCGATATTCATCCTCGCAGCCGTTCAATAAAGGAAATCTTAGAGTCTATCGAGGCAAACTTGCCAAGTAACAACAATGGCTAAAGTATCAGTGGTCACTCAAGGCGATATCAAAGTATTTCTCACTAGGTTAGTGAGGGATGATGTGAGGCAGTTGCGCCGCGAAATGTCAATGGAACGAATCAATATCTTAAGAACTGTAGGTGTCGGCAATCTGAATGATTATATTGAGGAGTGGGAAACAGATTTTAGCGGTTCGACAACATCCACCAAGCCGCCAGAAGCTAAAAATAAAAAGCTCAAGCGCATCACCAAGACAAAACGCAATCCTAAATCGTGAATCCATAATATTAAAAGGAATGCTGAAGTATGAACTCACCGGCCGGCGTAACTGCCGAAAATTCTAGTCTCGCAATCTCTCTCGGCTTAAAACTCGGCAACTGGTTCCAAGGTATCGGCAGTTCGATCGGTGGCATCCTGTCGCGGGGACTGCTGAACGTCAAAAACTTGCTCGGCAACATGGTTAACGGAGCTAAGGAGTTATTTGGTGCGATCGGTCGCGGGGACTGGAATATTTTCAAAAATTGGCTCAAGGAAGATCCGATCGCAGTTGCGGCCGGTGCCGTCGCCGTCGTATTAATCGGCGGCGTAGTCGTTGGGGCCGTCGCCGGGGGAGTCGCGGCGCTCGCTGCTGCGGTCGGAAGTGCCGGAGCTATTGGCGGCGTAACTTTAGCTGGCATTATGCCGGGTTTGGTACAGGGTGCGGTTTCAGCCGGCGAGGTTGTCTACAACTTTGATTTCAACAAATCAGACGATCAGTTACTCAAAGAACTCAACCAAGGGTTTATTAATTTTGCAGGCGTTGCCGGAGAGTCGCTCGGCCGATCGCTCGCTAACTTTATCATTGGCGCTGACAAGCTTCCAAAATTAAGGGTAGACCGCAACGCGATGCGAACGTTGTTTCTGGTTCTGGAGGATGAGTCTGACACCGGTGAAGAAATATTGGAAGAACTTAGTACGATTGGCTGGGCTATCTTCAAATTGGCAAGGCAAGCTTTATTCTCGATCGGATTTATGAATTTCAGGAAGTGGGCCAAGCAAAATGTGAAAACCGGCATCCCTTGGGTGGACAAAGCTATCGCCTCCTGGGGAACCGGCAAGCCGCTGGTTATTAGCGACAAAGTAGAGGAATTCTACGAAACTGTAGAAGAAAATAACGCGGCGCTCGGCAATCTTTTACAGAACTTCGGGGAAGGTTTTGGAGAGGGAAGTAAGGAAGCCGTTATCCGCCGATTTGTGGTCTACAGCTAAATACTGGAGCAACCAAGATGACGAACGAACGAACACAGAACAAAGTTGCCCGAATTCTCGCTAAAAGTGATATTACCTTCACCCGGATTGATGGCCAATCAAGCGACAAACCATCCGAACAGTCGCATTTTGATGTCTACGAGCTCACTCTCGACAAAGAAGAGAATCCAATCAAAATAATGATTTCTGGTTCGCAGCCGTTCATTGCACTGCAAGCAAGTCTACTGCCAGCGATTCAGCAACTCATCCGAGCCGAACTATCCCGCGCCGACTTGGCTCAAATTGTCGGGTATCCCTACAACGAATATGTTGAACAGCACGTCGCCCCAGTGAGTGTGCAGATTCATTGGAGGTTGTCGGGAAAGCGGCCCTACGAACCAGTCAAGTTAACCAAGAAACTGGGAGACAAATCACCGCCGCGTCCTTTCTTGACAATCCCAAACATTCACCGCTCAAAAATTACCTGGGATAATATCTTGGCTGCGGCGGGTGGCGAGAACGGTTACACCTATGGCGGGCATTACGCGGTTGCATTGATGGGCGACAAAACAACAGACGCGAAAATTGGCAAAGGTGGCCAGATGAAAGCCTATGCCAGCTCGAAAGGGGCGGCGACTGAGCTGGTAGAGCGGGCCGCCGAGTTGAGCAAGTCTCGCATTCTGCGGTTGGTTCATGGTGAAGAAGCGCGATCGACTAAATCAAAAGTGAAAGTATTTCCCGCGTGGTTTCTAATTTTCAACTCTCGGCTGGCGCAGAAAAACCGCGAGCTAAACATCAGGACAGACACCGGCCAGAAAATCCAACTCGGCTACAAACCGGCCGATGTACGGGAAATTATCCGCAAGTGTTTGGAGAAGAGTTAGTCGCAGTTACTCCAAGTAAAACTTTTGCGACTCCCAAAAATCTTTATTTTTTCCGCCAAGTACCGCGCTACCCGGCTCTATCCTGCTGTTCGGCTGCGGATCATCCCAGCAATCGAAGTCTTCAAAAAGTTCTGGCCGCTTTTCTATGTACCACTGCCAAGCGCCGTCCCACCATTTCCACGCTTGCCAAAAACCGTGGGGGATAATCGATCGCTCGACTTTGTACCCTTCAGCGTCTCTATACCATTGCAGCGGGCAAGCGTTAGCAAACTTGTACTTTGCATAAAAAAAAGTTTGTGAGTAAGGTACTGAAACCTCGCGCGAGTGACAGTAGGGAAGTTTAACGGCTTCCATGAACCCGTCTCTAGTTAGTGTCTGTGACGGTTAACTGTTTTAGACCAGTTAGCGAAGGCTGCAGCGGTACTATTTCGGCCTGCAGTTGGTTATCACGCCACCATCCCCAAGTACGACCGCGATCGACAAATAACGAGCCGGGTGTAAAGTGGTTTTCTAGCCATTGCGGCACTACCTCGATTCCTGCTAATACTTCTTTAATTTGTTTTCGCGCGTCGGGTTCTGTTGCTGCGTTAACTACTTTTATTATCCTAGTCTTAGCGCGGTTTGCCTCGCTGGGGAAAGTAGTATTTAAGTATTTCCCGATAGCTTGTTCCAGTAGTTTTTTAAACATTCTCTATTAGCTCCTTTCCATCGTTCTTCCATATCCCAGCGCCGATGATGGGAAAGCTTTAAGTCTATACCAAACTTTGCCAAGTCTAGCGCAATTTTCGGCGTGGAACCGCCCCAAATCTCGCGACTGTTGCGGGTTAATCTCGTCAACTAGCGCTACATACTTGTACTTTGTTGCCCATCTATCAATTTCGCGATAAGAGTAGCCATTGAGTGAATACCACAAACCGTCTATGTACTTGCCTATCCATTCACTTTTCCATATTTGAATTGAATACCCTTTATAAAGCATTATTTGTCTAGTAAAGTGCTATCGCTGATACTAGCAAACGGCATCAGTAGACGTTAACTGCGTGACACAAAGTATCTGATTGTGAATTCTGCAACAATTGCGATCGGCTTCATTTTTCCCATAATGACTTAAACCTCGCCGGATCCAACGCGGTATAACGAACGGTATGCTCGATCGACCGATGCCCCAAATATTCCTGTATCAGTCGCGTGTCGTTACCTTGTGCCGTCAGCGCGTAACCGCAACTGTGCCGCAGCATATGGTGATGAAATGGGATTTCCAACTTTGCGATCGCACAAACCGCCGCCAGTGCCTTTGACACGCCGTCGCGCGTCAAAGGCAACCCAGTCCGACTCGTGAAAATCCAAGGGCTTTTTGTCGGTTGGCGCGATCGTAATTTGGAACAATAGCGACACTCATCGGCGGCCATTGGGTGCACTCCTGAGTTACTACCTTTGAGCCGCTTGATGTGGATGCGCGCTTCTTCGAGTTCAACTTGCTCCCACTTCAAACCGATTAATTCACTGATACGGAGCCCGTGACGATAGCTTAGTAGTATAATTAAGTAATTGCGAGTAGCGATAAAAGCGTCTTTATTCGCCTTTGTCGCCGTTAACAGACGTGTTATCTCGGATTCTAATAGATATTCTCTATCCCGGAGTTCCAGATTGGTCGGCCTTCCTCCTCTACAATTAACCATAAATCCTCGGTAATCTCCGGCACTTCAAAGGCTTATAAATGCGTTGTTTTTAGCGCTTGCACTCTACATAACACACATTTAGTATAGTCTAGCCTGTGAGAGTGTGGCGAGAGTGTAGGAAGTGCTGGAACTATCATTATATCAAGGATTTAGGAGGCGCAGCGCTTGCAGTTTGGGGGATTTTTGGGGAGATCGCAGCGGGCGATCGGGTAAGCAAGCGGACTCAACAAACTATCCTTTTTTACCAAGTCCCCTCAATTCGCTCTCGGTATAAATCACGCGCTTGTAGTCGCATTTGCGCTCTACGCAGCATTCCCAGCCGTCATCAGACAACATCCCCGGTAATTTCTTGAAGCACTTCGGGCATCGCTGCAAAAAACATTTAGAGACGAACTGGCCGTCAATTTTTATTCTCCAGACTGCTGCACCGTGTCGCGCGTATTTTCGTGCTAGCTCATAAGGATCGGTTACGTTTGCATTCGTTGTTGCCATTGGGGACTCACCTCAGATTTTCTTATTTGGGCGCGATCCAAGTAGGGGTTCACAAAACTTGAACTTCTACCGCTCTGTTAGCCCAAACGCTTACATAGTAACCCTTCCAGTTTTTTAAGCGGGCAATTTAAAATTTGAATTGCGTGAGGCTATAGCTGACTTTTGCGATCGATCCGCGATCTGGGCGGCGCGCAGAGTTGATAGATTTGTAAAGAGCTGTTACCATTAATTTTTTAATTATCCTTTACAATCTCCCAAGCCTCATGAAGAAGTTTCAAGTGTTAGCTGGCATTGCTTCCGTCGTCGCGATCGCAAGCAGCATCGCCATAGGTGACGCCGCATCTGCTTTCCCCTGTTCCTACAGCAAATCTAGCGCGTCTAAATCTGGTTCTGCGACAACGCTCCTAGGTTCCGGCGGCTCGGAGCGCATTAATCCGTGGAAATCCTACAAAACAGCAGCTCTCGGTTTCCTCGGTTTGGCTGGAGTTTTGGGTGGCGGAGCGGCCTACATGAGCTACCGCGCCGGCAAGCGTGCTTCTGCTGCTTGCGCTGCGATGACCGATAATTTTGAAGTTTTTGAAGAGCCGATCGCTCCGATCGCAGATGCAGGTGTTTCTGGACACTTGGAAGTTCCGGCGTTGCTCGATTTGGCGGCGGCGGGTGCTGTAGCTGAGTCAGCAGATGCGGTTGCAGTCGTTCGCGAACACCCAGAAGCTCCAGGCGGCGAGCTGGATTTGCCTGTTTCGCCAGTTGCTGAGTTGAGTTCTGAAATTGCGATCGAACAAGTCCAAAGCGCGAGCCTCAAATAGTTATCTCAAACCCAAGTATTCGCTTAGCGCACCTCCAATCTTGCAAGATTGGAGGTTTTTTGATTTGAAATTATCTACCCCTACAATTTCCTGTCATTGCGATCGCGAAGCACTGCAAACAATAGACAGATGAATCGATAGCACACAATATCATATTCCGGCTAAGCAAACGAGCGCTGAATTAATATCAATTAAAAAAACTCTTGCTACCATCATCAATCTCATACCAATTATTAAAAGTCGCTGCTCCCAGTCAGGACAAGGCTGTGCGGTTTTCCTACTGTATTTGCACTGTATTTTATCCGATTGAAAACTGCTATAAAATTAGATGAGTCAAAGCGAGACAGTAGGCAGCCGAGGCGATCGCTAAAAATACTCTTCAGATCAATCTGAGGGTAGACGGCAAGACTTCAAACCCCCTGCTATGGTGGGAAATATAGCCCTACAGATTACAACTATTAGGTTATGAATGCTTGGCGCGATCGATTCAATCAATTTACAGGTAAAACTAGATTGGCAGTTTGCCGGGTGTTCGTTCACCTAACAGGCGAAGATGTTGCACCGCTGTTAGGAGTTCTCAACCGCACCGCCAGACAAGCAATTAATGCCGATGGCGACATAGCAGTTTTAGGAGAAGGTCTTGTAGAAATTTGCAATCACCTGTTGCAGTACGACAACTACTGGCAATCAGCCGCCAATGAAGGCGATGTTTTTTGGAATGAAGGCGAAGCGGGCGATTATGTGGATGAACTTTTCATTGATTCAGCCGATCGCTATCTCAGCGAGCCTCAATACAGTACATCTGTTTACGATAAAAATTCCCCCTTGTCTTTGCCGGTAACTAGAAATGTGGTGGTGATGCTGACAGTTGCGTATGAAGGCGAAGTTCCTGCCCTAGAAACTGACCTGGCTGACATCAGCGCGCTGAAAGTCGGTTTAAAAGCACTGATTAATTTACATTACCAAGAAAGGCTCCGAGCTGTGCAAGTTCACTTTTCTCCCGCACAGTTGGGAGACGAACTTACCAACGACCAAGTGTTGGTCAATTTCCCCGAACTTATTCCCCTTTAAGGAAGGAGTAATTAGTTGTTAGTTATTAGTTATTAGTTATTTGCGGTGCCCAGAGCGGAGTCGAAGGGTTATTTGCTACCAATGCGCGATGCCCGATGCCCGATGCCCAATGCCCAATGCCCAATTCCCAATTACTATTTATGATGCTGCGAAAACTGACAATTTATTTAATGGCTTTAAGTCTTTTAGGGACGGCAACCGCCTGCGGTTCTCCTACCCCACGACCTCCTGCAAATCCTGCTGGAAATCCAAATATTAACACGGTGCGTCCTGCACCAAACAATAACTTGGCTCAAGGTCAATATTCCGTACAGCAAGCTACCTACAACGATGCTGATGGGGAATACAGTTTAATGTTGCTGAATACTCCCCCCGGCAGTCCCCCAGTTTACCGCACTAGGGATTTGCAAATGGCTCGCTTAACAAATGAAGAAATATCGGCAGGCAAGAAAAGTTATCTAAATGTGGATAACAATCAAGCGGTTTTGCATTTGACAGAAGATTTTAAAATTGAGTACGTTCACAACGTTACCGAAACTGTTCCTAATCCTCAAACCGGTCAGCCACAAACCGTAGTAGTGCGGCAGCAATCTGGCTTCTGGGCACCGTTTGCTGGGGCTGTGGCCGGTCAGGCGATCGGCAGTTTGTTATTTAGACCGCAATATTATATGCCGCCAGTGTATCAGCCGGGGATTATGACAGGATATGGCGGGTATGGTAATACTTACGGCCAAGCTGTTCAGCAGTATCAAACTCGGTATCAAACTCCGCCTCCTGCTGTGAGAAACCGTCAAGTTTTAAGGACGACAGGCCGCTTGCGATCGCCCACATACAACCAGCCAGTAAGACCCTCAGTACGTCCAAATGGCAATCGATCGACCGGTTCGGGTTACGGTGGCAGCACTTTGAGGCGATCGCAAAGGCCAACTTCTGGGCAAAGGCGCAGTCCGAGTTTTGGTAGCGGTAGGAGTTCTCGTCAACCGAGCCGGAGCCGCTCTTTCGGTAGCAGAAGGCGCTAAGAATGTATGGTGCGTCGCCCTCGAATATCTGCGCCTTAGTGGGAAATTTCCCGCAGCGACGCACCATACAACTGGATTAAACAGTAACTCGATCTCTCGAAGGGCTTCCTGATAGTCAGTTTCATTTCTAATTGAGCGCAATTCCATACATTCACCTCTATTTAGACTATTTCTGCATCTACTTTGTCATACTCGGCATGAGTGCCAATAAATCTGATAAAAATAATACTAAGGTCATAGCGAAGGTAAGGTTTTCAATGTGGCGATCTCTTTTAAAATTTTCAACCGCAAAGGATGAAAAGTAAGAGATATAGCTATTATTTATGAGATGCGCCTGTACGTTTCAACTGCCACTCATGCGCCCTTCTTTTTGCAGCCTCGATACCACTTTTAGGTAGAAGTTCACCACGCCAGGGTTTCAGTGCTTCTGGATTTACCACAACCCAACATTCATCAGCCCCATACCCCTCTTTTTTTATAGCTTTCTTAGCGTTGAGCGATCCAATATGACCATTTACGGAGTGTTTACCGCGCTTTTGCAGAACTAACCCTCGCTGAATTTGATCGAGTTTAATTTTTGGCCAAATCTCTAAACATCGCTTAAGCATCAAATCCGTAGTGTAGTGCAGCCAAGGAGATTTACCAGAAGCCAAACCACAATCAAATTCATAATAATATTGAATACCCAGTTCAAACTTCCTGACAGAGCTTCCAAAACGAGCAAAACAAGACTCGATCAACTTATCTAAGATAGAAAATTCATACCGATCGATAGTTTGGTCAAATCTCTGCCATTCATTATTTTTAATGTAAAGGCAGCGAAAAATATATAGAGTATTAATAACTTGTGCTGTAGGTTCTCGATCCCTTAAACGTTCGGAAAATTCCCAATTAGACCTAGATATATTAGGCGTTTCATAAGATGTTTCATTGTTTTGATTCTTGTACCAATAACCTTCACGGAATCTATAGTAAATCCATTCGAGTTGAATCTTGGCTTCCTTGAGCGTGGGCGGACAATTGCTCGTAATTGAGTACGAGGGCAAATCCAAACTTTGAGTGAGACCAATCGAGATTGGACTTGGTATTTGCAGCTTTGCCAAGCCACCAAATAACGTCAACTCCTGCATATAAGTAATCCTCTGTTCGTTTTTCAAGTTCTTCAACTGTTATTGAAGCTAGTTGGCACTCGTGAGCGACTATCCACCCGTTAGGAAACTTTGCTACAACATCAGCAATCCGCCTTACTTCAGGAATAGGAAACTCATATTCTATTTCGGCAAGGCTGTACTCTGGCAGTTCTGTCTTGAGAGTTTTTGCTATCAACTCTTTCCCTGCAAGATGTTCAGGACTTTCTGGATGGCTTTGGTAATCGCTTGTGCATTCTGCTTTGTGGGCAAAATGAGGTTTTTTGATCATCCCTTGCTTAATAATCATCGGACTACCACAAAGCTGACATACTAAGTCACCTGCTTGCAGTTGAGCACGAGGATTTTTCAATTTTGTAATGTCTACTCGTTCGTTATTGCTTGCGATTTTGGCAATTAACGGCATGGTCACACCTCTAGTTAAACGATAGACAGAGAGCGTATTAAACAGTTTAAAGCGTTTCCATATAAAATGGCTATACTTAAATAAAGCATCTGTCCTTTCACCATCGGATAGCTGACATGACCCAAAGCCTCAACCCCACCACATTACCTCCCGCCTTTCCCGATCACACCCAACTACCTGACTCCGACGGCACGTTTGTGAAAAACTTCCAAGAACATCCCCAGAGTATCCTACTCACCGACTCCCTGGAAACTACACTGCAAACCCTCCACCCCGACGGACAATATGCGATCGGGCAAGATTGTGGCATTTACTGGCGCGAAACCGACCCTCCCGAAAAGGGAGCCGAAGCGCCTGACTGGTTCTACGTTCCCAACGTTCCGCCCCTAATAGATGGGGAAATTCGCCGCTCTTATGTGTTGTGGCGCGAGTATATTGTGCCATTAATTGCGATCGAATTTGCAAGTGGAAATGGCTCTGAAGAACGAAACAATACTCCCTTATCTCGCTTACCAGAAGGTGTCAACCAGAAACCAGGAAAGTTTTGGGTATACGAGCAGATTATTCACATTCCTTACTATGCGATATACATCATTAAAACGAGCGAATTGGAAGTCTATAACTGGGTGAATACTCGTTATCGCCGTTTGCAACCGAACGATCGCGGGCATTATCCGATCGACCTGATGGGAGTAGAGTTAGGTGTGTGGGAAGGTAGCTATCAAAATCAACATCAGCGATGGTTGCGTTGGTGGGATAATCAGGGGAATTTGTTGTTAACTGGTAGCGAACAAGCTAGACTCGAACGCCTCCATACCGAACAGGAACGCCAACGCGCTGACGCTGAGCGAGAGCGAGCAGATCGCGCAGAACAAACCCAACGGGATGCTATTCCCCAACTGTTGGCAATGGGTTTAACTGTAGAGCAAGTGGCTCAGGCGCTGTCGCTGTCGGTGGAAGATGTACAGAGATTGAGCTGACAGTTAACTTTCATGATTCAGAAGCCAAATCTCTTTTCTCGAATTGCTGGCATTTCTACGATCGCCCTTTGTGCAGTCGGCGGATTGTTGTACGTCAAAAAACCCGTACAATCTGTTCCCGGAAAACCAGCACCAGAGGAAATTGTACTAGATGCCGAAGTGCGATCGCTCCCCGGAAAACTCGACAGCATCCCCCTCTTCAACAGCAACAGTCCCGAATGGGTCAAAAAAGAAGGCATTTTGCTTTCAACGTTTCCCCCAGACGGCAAAAAAGTCCCAGCGGCTCACCTTAACTTTGCCTTTCAAGGGCAATTCAACCTGTTTGCTCACCACTTTTCTCACACTCCGGCAAATTTACGCACTTTGTATATCGCAGCTTTGCTCTACAATCCCGGCTCCGAACCCGTGACGGTGGAAGTGTTGCAGGCAGCCAGTTACCTTATGGAACCGGACGCGCCGTTCAAACAAAAACCAGCACTAAGTGAGAGTCCCAACGGGGAAGTATATTCCGGTCCTGGGATTCGCGCTGTCGATAACGTTTTGCGGGGAATGCGGCACCCGGATTTTCCCGAAAAACTGCTCATTGCACCGGGAGAAACCGCATTGTTGATGAATCGCCCTATTCCCGTGCGGGGTCTGGAAAAGCCGATAAATGGTCGTTCTACCTTTGTGCGGCTCAAAAGTAGCGGCAAGGTTTATGTCGCTACTTTGGCAATGTATGCACCTCAAAATGCTGATGGGGGCGAGCGCGCGCCAACTCTGGAAGAATGGCAGCAATTGCTGAATAATGGCGGTTTGGCAGGCCCCCGCGACAAGACCCCGACTCCCCCCGACGCGACTTCGGGAAGCCTGATTTACGGCCGCGTGGCAGGGGTACAGCAAGGTTCGGGATGGGAAGCGGAATTAGTCGATCGCGATGCTAAAAATCTGGCAATTCCCCAGACTGGAAAAGCGATATCCTATGCGATATCTACCTTGCGCGGGGGCACTTTGGGAACCCAACAAGTGCAAGCAGGAAAAATGCTGGCGCGCTATCCCGACACCGCTTACGAAGCCCACGGCAATTACGGCGTACACTACAATCTGATTTTGCCACTGCATAACACTGCCCAAAAACCGCAAACGGTAGCGGTGAGTTTGGAAACGCCTTTAAAAGAAGATCGACTCTCAAAAAATGGATTGCGATTTCGCCAACCTCCCCTAGATTTTCCCTATTTTCGAGGTACTGTGCGGCTGCGCTACCAAGATGATGGAGGTTACGATGTAACTCGCTACGTGCATTTGTGGCACCGTTTCGGTCAAGTTGTGGAACCGATGGTAAAGTTGAGGTTAGCTGCGATAGAAACGCGATCGGTAAAAGTTGATTTTATTTATCCTCCCGATTCCACGCCGCCGCAAGTATTGACAGTGAGAACTTTGGAATAATTGATTTAGCCTTCTCTGTTTCCCCCAGACCCAAAAAATATGTGATTTAATTTCTACATTAGTATGTAGGTGACAATATGTCTTCTTCACAACCCCCGTCAGGGGAAAGAAACCCTCTAGGATTGGATGAATTGATTGCTATCTTGGTTGCCTTCGGCACGATGGGAGCAATTTTATTTTGGGTAACAGGTAAAAATCCCGATCGATTGAATGCCAGAAATTGGCAATTTCCAGCCGTTTTTTCTCAGCCTGCGGTTACGCCCGCGACTCCGGGAATATTAACGCCAGAATCGGCAAATTCGGATTTGCGATCGCCCGCTGCAACCCCCGTTCCGTCAAAACGGGATGTCGCACCTGTTGCACCTTTAGGGCGGATTTTACCGGCAACTCCTCCGGTGGCTGTAATCGTTGTTCCTCGCAAGCCAATTGGGCGATCGACTCCCAATCCAGCAATTACCAAACCGAAAGCTGATAAACCCAAAGTTGGGCCCGTTAGATTCTCCGATGTTCCAGACAAATATTGGGCGCGTCCGTTCATTGTCGCTTTAGTCGATCGGAAAATTTTTGCTGATTCCACCGACAACAAATTTCGTCCCGACGAACCGATGACGCGAGCCGAACTAGCGCGCTTAATTCAGCGAATGTCCGACGACAAAGAACCGATCCGAAAACCAATTGATTTTAAAGACGTAAAAGACAAGAGTCCTGTCGCTCCTGCGATCGACCACACCGTCAAAACTGGATATCTTAAAGGATACCCAAACAATGAGTTCCGTCCCGACAAAAATATTCCCCGCGTCGAAGTCATCGCAGCATTGGCGAGCGGTTTAAACTTGAAACGGTCAGCGAAAGCAAGCAAAACTTTGCAGATTTATACAGACAGGAAAAAAGTGCCGAAATGGGCAGTTGATAAGGTAGCAGCAGCCACCGAAGCTGGCATTGTTGTCAACCATCCGAAGCGCGCACTTTTGCAGCCTAATACAACAGCAACTCGCGCTGAAGTAGCAGCCATGATTTACCAAGCTATGGCCAAAAAAGGCCAAGTACCTGCTAAGTCTTCTGAGTATGTTGTGAAGCCTTTAAAGTTGTCCAAGTAATATTTTAGGGGCGTTGCTCTGAGCAACGCCCCACAATAACATTTAATCGCTCTTGTTTGTAGTCAGGACTGAAGCCCTCACTACGAAGCAGCTAAATTAATCTTGAAACACCATAATACTGCCCGAATAGCAAGCTACCCAAACCTGATTAGTTTCTGGATCGTAAGTAATCCCGATCGGACTTGAATTAACCTTCACTGTTTGCAGCACTTTCATATCGCTCGTCCTAACTTTGCTAACAGTATTCGAGAAATAGTTGACCACATAAAGCAGTTTTCCCTGATCGGAAATTGTCATGCTGCGAGGTGCTTTGCCTGTCGAAACTTTGTCCACCACTTTACCAGTTTTTAGGTCAATTTTTGCTACATTTCCTTCACCGTTCAAAGTGGCATAAAGATACTTTCCGTTGGGATCTATCGTCAAATGACGCGGCGCATTGCCAATATTTCTCAGCCATTCTACCGAAAAGTCTATGAGATTCACTTTCGCAATATTGGAAGAACCCATGATGGCAACATAGGCATTTTTTGAGTCGGGAGTAACAACAATACCGCGAGGATATGCACCCAGTTTTACTCGCTCGATTTCGATATTTTTATTGATATCAACTACGCTCAAATCCCAACTGCACCAATTGCTTGCGAGCGCGAAGCGATTGTCAGGCGAAACAGCATTGAATTTCGGCACTGCACCTACAGGAATTACCTTTTCTATTTTCAAAGTTTTGGTATTGATCCGGTACAGAAAACTTTGGTCGTGTTTGGCCGCTGGAGAGCACCTGTCGGTTCCCGGATTGCTAAACCCCGAACCGTACATTTTGTAGTTGGAGACGTAGGCATATTTGCCATCGGTTGAAAAAGCCGCTTCTACGGGAGAGCCTTTATAATTGCCTTTGAATTTAGAAAAGCCGAACTTCGACAAGTTTACTGTATCGGGAATAGTCTTGACTAATTTAAAGTTCCTGTCGTAAACTGTGATTGTGTGGCGGTACATCATGTTTTGAGCAAAAAACAAGCCATCTCCCGAATAAACTATTGATTTGGGCGAGATGTTGCCGTAAATTGTTTTTTTCAAGGTCATTTTTCCTTGAGTGTTGTCGGGAGGATTTACTAGCCTTGTGGTTGGTGATTCACTTTTTTTATCCTCGGAATTTTCTGTTTTAAAAGGTGGCAAAGATGGTTCTTGAAATAGAGGTTCTTGGGGCTGAGTTTTAGTTGTATCTTCGAGTTCGTTTGTGTTTTCTGTGGCGGTAGGAGATGGCGAAGATCGATCGACATTTGGCGCTATTTTTTCCGCAGCTTCACTACTCGCCTCTTCCGGCTTACCTTTCAGCGCTGACAAGGTTTTAGGGCCGACAATTCCGTCAACTTTCAGGTTGTTCTCTGCTTGAAACTTTTTCACAGCAGCCAGGGTGAGAGAACCGTAAAATCCTGTAGCCTTACCGCGAAAATAGCCTGCGTTTTGTAGAGTTTTCTGAAGTTGGGCTACTTCCGGGCCTGAATCACCTTTTTTGATGGCGAGTGCGGGATTGACTAAATTTAAAATTGTGAGAGCGATCGTAAAGAAAAGTAAAGGAGCAGAGGCTAAATTCCGGTGCATTTTTGAGTTGGTCGATCGAGTTTGACTCGCAGCCGTTTCCCAAGTTTCAGCTAAATGTAGGTAGGCCAGTCCGTCCATAGTTTTTACCGGGTATTTTTGGTGCTATGATACACCAGTTAATACCATTTTAGATTTTAGATTTTAGATTTTAGATGGCGAATGACTGATGCAATATGGGTTTGCAGCTTGCTGACCGTTGCATTCTTTTTTTAAAGTTGTATAACATTGATTAAATAAAAATCTTACAATCAAACTTAGGGTAAAATATCCTAGCATTTTTTACAGCAGTTTTTAATGGTGTAAGCAAGTAGGAGCGATCGACAATGTTGAGTTGGGAACAAACAGCCGCAGAATCACCGACAAAACAATCCCGCCAGACGTTGCTGGGGGACGGTTACGGGGGACTATGCCAGCGGGCTTGGGTAGAAATCGATTTAGCAGCTTTAACTCACAATGTAAAACAGCTTAAAAAGCTCTTATCTCCTCACACACAACTGATGGCAGTTGTGAAAGCGGATGCTTACGGGCATGGTGCTGTTGCAGTCAGTCAAACAGCATTGCAAGCAGGTGCTAGTTGGCTGGGAGTGGCAACAATTCCCGAAGGAATAGAATTGCGAGAAGCTGGGATAGAAGCGCCGATTTTGTTGTTGGGGGCAACCCATACAGCCCCACAGGTAAAGGCGATCGCCCATTGGCACTTGCAGCCCACTATTTGTACTGCCAAACAAGCCTTAATTTTTTCGGAAGTTCTCGCAGGCATTAACCAATCTTTGCCAGTTCACGCTAAGTTAGATACGGGAATGTCTCGCTTGGGTACGCCCTGGCAGGAAGCAACAGAATTTGTGCAATTAGTCAATCGGTTGCCCAATTTAAAATTAGCCAGTATTTACTCTCACTTGGCGACAGCAGACAGTCCCGACCCCACAGTTATGATAGAGCAACACCAGCGGTTTCAACAGGCGATCGAGCAAATTAAAATAGCAGGAATTAACCCTCCTCGCCTCCACTTGGCAAACTCTGCTGCCGCCCTCGCTGACCCGGATTTGCACTACGATTTAGTGCGAGTCGGTTTAGCTACCTACGGTCTTTATCCAGCTCCTCACTTGCAGTCGAGATCCAATTTGAAGCCCGCCATGCAGGTAAAAGCTAGAGTAACGCAGGTGAAAACAATTGAAGCAGGAACCGGAGTCAGTTACGGCTATCAATTTATAGCTCAGCGGCAGACACAGATTGCCGTAATTGGTATCGGCTATGCAGATGGTATTCCGCGCAATCTTTCTAATAAAATGCAGGTTTTAGTCAGGGGTCAATTCGTGCGGCAAGTGGGCGCCGTGACGATGGATCAATTAATGCTGGATGTAACTGATATTCCAGATTTAGAAGTTGGCGAAGTGGTGACTCTGTTGGGCAAAGATGGGGAATATCAAATTAGTGCTGACGATTGGGCCTCGACTTTAGGAACTATTTCGTGGGAGATTCTCTGCGGTTTTAAACACCGATTGCCCCGCGTAGCAGTAAACTGTTAAGAATAGTCCTGCAGGGGTTTAAACCCCTGCCTCATAGCAAAAGTCGGTTAAAACCGACTCAAGAGTTTGAAGGATAAAATTATTGATTTTAGTCCTCTTTTAGAGGACTTTAGCTATGAGACAGGGGTTTTCAACCCCTGTCGGACTCTCGGAATAAGCGATAAGACTGAGACTGCAATTTTCTATTCCCAATTCCCAATTCCCAATTGATATGACAGTTATTCAGACGTTTTTACCAATAGCCCAAACCTTCTATTCTCAGCTAAATGCAGAAAGAACACAAGCCTTGGAAGTAGCCCAAGAATTCTCGAAAAAATTCGTAGAATTAGGGTTTAAAATTGTACCTCAACTGCTGTGGGCGATCGGCATTTTGTTAATTACGCGATTTGCGATCGGCTTTGCGGGCCGCGTGACTCGCCGAGCTCTGGGTCGCACCGAACCCACGCTGCGGAAATTCTTAGTTCAAGCTGCTGAAATTACGATTTTGGTAGTGGGAGTAGTCGCCGCTTTGAGTCAGTTGGGAATTCAAACTACCAGCGTGGTTGCGGTGGTGGGTGCCGCGGGTTTGGCGATAGGTTTGGCGTGGCAAAATACTTTGTCGCACTTTGCTGCTGGGGTAATGTTGATTAGTTTGCGCCCTTTTGAAGTCGGAGATGGGATTGAAGCTGGCGATGTTAAGGGAGTGGTGGACAGCATCGGGATTTTTTCAACAACCGTGGTGACAGACGATCGCATAAAAATTATTGTCCCGAACAATCAGTTGTTTAACGGTACACTGAAAAATACAACGGCAATGGGAACGAGGCGAGTAGACTTGAAGATTGATATTGGCGATCGGCCAATTCGTCCAACTGTAGCTGAGTTATTAGAAATTGCCCACTCTCACCCGCTGGTGTTGGAGAATCCGCCCCCGACTTGTTTGGTAGCCGAGATTACTCCCGATACAACTATTTTATCTCTCCGACCTTGGTGCGCGTCGGTGGCCTACGAACAAGTGCGATCGCAAGTTCAACAATACGTCAAAGAGGCAATGGATGCCGACAAAGATCAAGAACAATAGATAGAAATCTCAAATCTCAAATCTCAAATCTAGCCGAGGTATTTCCCATGAGCAAGTGGTATCCGCAGCAAATTTTGCAAGAACCCGGTGTCAGAATCACCGCCACCGAAAAACAAACAATTCTCAGCAAATTTCCGCCTCCCGACGAAAACGGTCAAATCTATGCCGACGGGGTTTTTGAAGGCGGCGGCGTGCGCGGAGTTGCGTTTTTAGGAGCACTCAGGTGCTGCAGCGATTTGGGCATCCAGTGGCGAAAATTGGCCGGCACTTCGGCAGGTGCAATTACTGCAGCAGTATTGGCAACCGACTTGTCAATTGATGATTTAGAGGAAATTTTAGGACAGCTCGATTACAGCATATTTTTAACTCAAAAAAACAGTCCTCTAATTTTAAACGGCGACCCCGCCGACGACTTGCAATCTCCGGCTTGGACGCTGCTTTTCCTAACAGTTAGCCGTCAGATGGGAGAATATTCGGCGCAACCGTTCCGGCAGTGGCTGGAAACAATGCTCGGTCGAGGTAAATTGCACACTTTTGCCGATGTCAAACAAATCGTAAAAGAGCGGGAATTAAAAGTAGTAGTATCGAACCTCAGTCGCGGTGAAATGTTGGTGCTACCCGACGACTTACACCGACGCGAATCGACGGATTCCGATCCTTTGTACGAACAGTTGCGACTCAAAAGCGCTGAACATTTTAGCGTTGCTGAAGCCGTTCGGTTGTCGATGAGTATTCCGCTATTTTTTGAACCGGGAAAACTCGGCGATGACTTAATTGTAGATGGCGGAATTTTGAGCAATTTCCCCCTGTGGATTTATGACAAACAATCCGTCGGTGCTACTCCTGCGACGCCCCGCTGGTTTACCTTTGGGTTTCGATTAGTCGATACCGGAATTGAGACTAAAGCTAAGATTGATACTCCCCTGTCGATGCTGGCGGCGATGTTCAGAACGATGATGAAAGCAAGAGACCGCTATCACCAGCGGGAAATGGATAAGGGTAGGGTGATTAATATTGATGTGACTGATGCTGCGGTGACGACGACGGACTTTAATCTCGATGGCGATCGCAAGGCTCACCTGTACCGCTTGGGGTATTTGTATACTAAGAGGTTCTTTTTGAGTTCCAATTTTAGTTGGCAAAAGCACTTGAAGGCTAGGGGCTTTGGGGAAGAGGCTGGCGGTTGAGGTGGCGAAAAGTATACAGAGTAAGGGATTGAGGAATTTTTTAATTAGGGGTTGGCAAGAATAAGATGTGTGTGCTATAGTTAGTTACTGTCATCTTGGAGAGGTGGCTGAGTGGTCGAAAGCGGCAGATTGCTAATCTGTTAAGGGTGTTAACATCCTTCGAGGGTTCAAATCCCTCCCTCTCCGTTCTATTTAATCGTTTATCGATAAAGGTTTGTGGATTCGTCATACCCTTAAAAGTTGCCTTTTCCGCTTTTTTTTTGCTCACTATTGGCGATTGGTCGCGCCACCTCAGTATGCCGCGATCGTCAATGAAGCTATCGCTGCGATCGCACTTTTCCCAACAACGATCGCAATATGGTACGCTCAAGAGCCGGATATTCATCTGTGTTAAGGTGTGAGTAAGTGATTCCAGAATTCGATGAAAACGGCAACTTACCCCCAGGAGTTCATTTTTGCGAATGGGAAGAATTTGTAGAACGATTTGGAAGCAACGAGCTGAGGTTGCGTTTAATGCGCGGACTGCGAATGGCAATGGAGCAACTCAAAGCAGGTGGTTGCCGGACAATTTATATCAACGGCAGCTTTGTTACCATTAAGCCAGACCCAGGAGATTTTGATGCTTGTTGGGATAGCGAGGATGTCGATTACGATTATCTCCGAAAAAATGCCCCTAGATTACTAAATCATTTGGATCGTAGCGCACAGAAATCCAAATATAAAGGTGAAATTTTTCGTTCAGATCAACCTGTAGGAGATTACGGCTTAAATTCTATAGAATTCTTTCAGCGTGACAGACAGTTAAATCCTAAAGGCATTATTGCTATAGATTTATTAAGGTGGAACCCATGATTAAAAATGAAAAAGAGTATGAATATAGTCAAGAATGCGCCCGAAAATTTGAATATTCTCTTAGGGCGTTAGAGCAAGATGAGGAACTGAAGAAAAAAGACCCCGAAGGGTGGCAACTTTCTGGGGATGTCAAACAATCTCACCTGATGGCTTTACAAGCAGAAATTGCTGAATATGACAGGCTTACCTCTCATGATAGCGACACCCCAATAGTATTAACACTTGATGATATTGATTATTTACCCCAAATCTTGATTAAAGCTCGCATGGCAGCCAAGCTAAGCCAAAAAGAATTGGCAGATTTAGCTGGACTGAAAGAAGAACAAATTAAACGTTATGAAGATAATGACTACGAAGATGCCAGTTTTTTGGAGGTAAGATTTGTAATTGATGCACTGGAAATCAAAATTCAAAAATGTGAGTTTCTAGTTCCTTTAGATACCCTAAGAAGAACGCCAGTTACCAAAGAAGAATTACTTTCCTCAACTCATCGTTTTCACAGCCAACAAGATCAACGAATGATGGAGCAAGTTCAATTAAAAAGTTAGGGTTGACAGTTGACGCTGTTAGAGTCCCAACTTTTTTCAGAAATCGGGAATCTGCGTGTATAGTTTTCAATTTGCCAACCTAAATCTAATTAAGCGCTTTCATCGCTTCGACAAATTGCCGCGATATAAATGGCAAAATCTCTTCATTCTTGCTATTCTCTTTCCCCTCGGTAAATACAACCAACAAATACGGCCGCAAACCCGCTATTTCAATGTATGCCGCATCGTGACGCACTTGACTTGTCAGTCCCGCTTTTGACCACAATTTTGCTGATTCTGGCAATCCGCCACCTAAAAAACCTGTAACTTGATTTTCAGGATCTGCCTCTAATTCTGCTGGGTCTAAACTGCGTTTCATTAAACCCATCATTTCTTGCGATGCTTGGGCAGAAACAGCTACGCCGCCGATTATACTGTGCAGCAAACGCGCCGCTGCATTGGTGGTCAGCATATTTCTATTTTCCATTAATTCTCCCACAAATGCTCGCTCGCGACCGTAGGGGCCGTCACACCAGGTTTTTTGATTGGCGTTAATATTTTGTAATTCTGGCCAATCCAATGATTGAAAGTAACGGTTGACGATGTTTCGCTGCTGTTTCCAAGTTTCAAAGGGGCCTGGTGATAATTCTGGGCCGCTGGTGGTGCCGGTGAGCGCGTCTACTACTAAACTGGTGGCGTCGTTGCTGGAATCAACTATCATATCTCGGACGGCGCGTTCTAATTCTGGCGATGTTTGAATCATGCCTTTTTGCGCCCATTCCCAGATGGCAACGAGGTAGAATAATTTGACGATGCTGGCTGGATAAATTCGTTCGGAAGCCCTAGCGCTAAAACCTCGCGGTTGATATTTCCAAAATTCTTCTGCACTCAGGGCTCCGCCTGTATTGACTCGCACCGGCGGATCGTAGACTATCCAGGTAATGGCTGTACGATCGCCATTTAATCCTGTAAATTCTGACAATGTGGAGTCTATAATGCTACTGCCGAGGTTTTCTAATTGTTCGTCTTTGTGAAAAAATGTCATGGTTAATGGCTGACGGTTAACGGTTAACGGCTAGCAGCTAATGGCAATCTCTCGTTAAATGCGAACAATAAATGCGAACAATTAACAGCACACAATGAGCAATTAGCAATGGCCAATTATCAATTATCTGATGTTGTGGAGTACCGAGCCCGATCGCACATAAATATTTACGATTCCCCAAAGTGCGATCGATTGGCAACTCAAGCAGCGCTGGGGCGGCATTTGCGAGTAGTTGACCCCCCCCAGCTTAGGTCGGGGGGAAGAAATGGCATAGACTCGGTTGTTGAGGGGGATACAACGGCTGTGATGGTGCGGCTGTGCGAAGATGATTATCCGGGATGGCTGGATATTCGAGATGTTGAGTTGCTCGATGTGGCAGAAACAGTGTATCATCCTCTGGTGGTTTCTGAGGCCGAAATCAAGGAAAAATTACCAATTGTAATTACTTTCGCTCGCGAGGCTATGAACCAATCCAATTATTATCTTTGGGGCGGTACAGTCGGGCCGAATTATGATTGTTCGGGCTTGATGCAAGCTGCTTTTGTGGCTGCGGGCATCTGGCTGCCGAGGGATGCTTATCAGCAGGAAGCTTTTACTAAACCTATTAGTATCAGTGCTTTAGATACATCTTGCACCATTCTTAGCAACGGGCAAGATGCCCGTTCCACAACACATCAAGTTTCTTGTGGGGTGGGCATCTTGCCCGCCCATGAAAAACCTATTGACAATGGTGCAAAATGTCAGTTAGAACCGGGGGATTTAGTATTTTTTGGTACACCCGAAAAAGCAACTCATGTAGGATTGTATCTCGGAGATAATCGCTACATTCACAGTTCGGGACAAGCACAAGGTCGCAACGGTATCGGTATCGATGTTTTGTCTGAGGATGGCGATCGAGTTAGTCAAGCTTATTACCAGCAATTGCGGGGATATGGTAAAGTTGTGGCAAGTTATCAACCTAGTTAGTTGTTAACTAATGACTAATGACCAATGACTAATGATTACTGATGTTATCGAATAAATAAATGGACGCTGCATTATTTTTGGAAAAATTGGCTGCACAGCAGGCTGGCGCTGAGGTTGTTCTCGACGTTTCAGTGGTGGTGCCGGTGTATAATGAGGTGGAAAGTTTGCCTCATTTGATTGAGGCGATCGCCTCTTCTATCCAACCCTCTGGACTCAGCTATCAAATTATTTGTGTAGATGACGGTTCTAAGGACGGTTCGGGTGCACTTCTCCAGCAGTTAGCCAGCACTCGCGATGACCTTTGTGCTGTAATTTTGCGCCGCAATTACGGGCAAACTGCTGCCATGTCGGCAGGTTTCGATCGCGCTCGCGGCCGTGCTATTGTTACCCTAGACGGCGATTTGCAAAATGATCCGGCTGATATTCCGCTATTGTTGGCAAAGTTAGATGAAGGCTACGATTTAGTTAGCGGCTGGCGGAAAAATAGGCAGGATAATACTATTAGTCGGTTGATTCCTTCTAAAATTGCGAACTGGTTAATTGGTCGCGTTACAGGCGTAACTTTGCACGACTACGGCTGTTCTTTGAAAGCTTATAAATCCGAGTTGGCAGCAGACTTGAATCTATACGGGGAATTGCACCGCTTTTTGCCTGCTTTAGCGTTTATTGAAGGGGCGAGAATTGCAGAACTTCCGGTGCGACATCACGCCCGCCGTTTCGGTCAAAGTAAGTACGGAATTTGGCGGACTTTTCGGGTCTTGATGGATTTGTTAACTATTTCTTTTATGAAAAAGTTCCTGACTCGACCGATGCACGTTTTTGGACTTTTGGGACTGAGTTCTATGACGTTGGGAACGGTTTTAGGGATTTATTTGACTTTCCTGAAATTGGCTTTTGGTCAAAGTATTGGGAACCGTCCTTTGCTGATTTTGGCTGTGGTTTTGCTGTTGACTGGCGTGCAGTTATTTTGTTTTGGTTTGCTGGCGGAAGTGATGATGCGGACTTATCACGAGTCGCAGGGAAAACCGATTTATCGGGTGCGCGAGGTGTTTGGTTCTAAGTAACTAAATGACTTTTTTTCATCTTCCAGATCCCCCCTAGCCCCCCTTAATAAGGGGGGGAAAAGAGTATGTTCATTAAGGGGGATTTAGGGGCATCGAGACTTTGATAAAAATGAGAGAGACAGTGGGTTTTAGGCTTAAGTTGACACCAATACTTTCTAACTCATCACTTTTTGAGCTTGTCGGAGAGATTGAATAGTTGCGATCGCGTGTTCGGAAACTGCATCTATTTCTGCTTCGGTATTGAAGCGGCCAATACCAAACCGAATTGAAGCATAAGCTAATTTGTCCGATCGCCCGATCGCTGCTAAAACATGAGATGGAGATATTTTCGCGGAAGTGCAAGCAGAGCCCGAAGAAACTGCCGCCGCCGGTTGCAAACCCAACATCAACGCTTGACCGTCAACTCCGGCTACACTAATATTGAGATTCCCCGGCAATCTCTTAGTAGCATGACCGTTGAGAAAAACATCGCCCAATTCACTCAAGTTTTCCCACAAACGCTGCCGCAAATTAACCACTCGTTCTGTTTCCGACTCCATTTCCGCAATTGCCAATTCTACTGCTTTGGCAAACCCAACTATTTGCGGTGGGTAGAGAGTTCCCGATCGCATTCCCCTTTCGTGGCCTCCTCCGTGCATTTGCGGCGCTAGCTGCACTCTCGGTTTGTTGCGGCGCACGTAGAGAGCACCGATGCCTTTTGGCCCGTAGATTTTGTGGGCTGTCAAGGACATTAAATCGATATTCATCTCCTCTACGTCGAGGGGAATTTTGCCAATCGCCTGTGCCGCATCTGTGTGGAAAAGAATGTCATTTCCGCGACAAATTGCTGCAATTTCTGCGATCGGCTGGATGACGCCAATTTCGTTGTTAGCCGTCATCACTGAAACTAAAATTGTCTCGGCGCGAATCGCTTTGATCAAATCGCCTATATCAATCAGCCCGTCGCTTTTCACGGGTAAAACAGTAATGTCAAACCCCAATTTTTGCAAATAGGTACAGGGGTCGAGAATTGCATTGTGTTCGGTTTTTACTGTGATAATGTGCTTTCCTTTACTGAAATAAGCTTCGGCGATACCTTTGATCGCTAAGTTATTTGCTTCGCTTGCGCCACTGGTAAAAACAATTTCTTCGGGGGAGGCGTTGATCGCTTCTGCTATGATTTGTCGTGACTGTTTTACCGCTGCTTCTGCTTCCCAGCCGTAGACGTGGTTGATGCTGGCTGCGTTGCCGAACTGTTCCGTGAAATACGGCAGCATCGCATCAAGTACCCGTTTGTCTACGGGGGTTGTGGCGTGGTTGTCGAGGTATATAGGACGTGCGGACATAGTGCAGTTTTGGGTGAAAAAAGTGTTAGGTTTATTGTAGACGAGCCCCTTGTTCTACTACAAAACTTTATAATTAAGAAATATTTGTGAAGATTTATGCGAGCTGACATTCAGGGATTAGAAATTACTGTCGGTGAGCTCAAGCACCTCACAGGCGCGGGGCCCGATCGCGTATACCGGCCGCCGACAGCGACTAAGTTTGCCCGCGAAGCTTTGAAAACTGTCGGTTTAATTGTTTTGCTTCTAATCAGTTGTTGGCTAATGGTTGCGATATTTCCTAGAGCTTATTTGTTGTGGTTGGCCCTCCACTTGGTTGCGATACTCGGTTTAATCCTTGAGGATGCGTGGAAAATTCGGTGCAGCCGGCAAAACAAAGATTTAATCAATCTTTTTGATGATGTGGATCGCTATAATGGTATAATCGAAGCGATAGCCATTAACGATCGGATAGAAGATGCTGGCAATGCGGAAGTCAAAATCGGCGATCGGGCAAAAGTCATTCAAGCCTTGCAGCTAATCAGAGACGATTTAGTTAGAGCTTTGAAAACCGAAAGAATTCTCAGGGAAAACAAAAAATTTGTCGCTACTAACTCCGAATTGTTTGCCAATAATTTGAGAACTTTGAATGCCCTGCAAATTAGCGATCGAGCCAGCGAACAAGGAAGATTGCTCAACGAAGCTTTGCAGGTAGCCGTGGGAGTTCAAGCAGAAATGAAAAAGTTGCAAGATCGAAACGCTGCTAATTTTAAAAAGGGCAAAAGTTAGTAGCGTGCACGGCTGCGTGCGCCTCTTACCCAGTAGCACTATGCAGCTTACTGAACCGCAACAGGCAGGATGCCTGTTCCACTCGAACTCAAAGACATTTTTAAAATTATGAATTAGGAGAATTGTGAAAAAAATATCATAATTATTGTAAAGTTTTACCTGTTACGTAACAGGTAAGGATATCTTGGAAAGGTGACGTTAACAACCAGGTCAGTATGTCTTCTGCCAAACCCAAGATTATAGTTCTCGACGACGATCCGACAGGTTCTCAAACCGTGCACAGTTGCTTGCTGCTGACACGTTGGGACGAAGACACCCTGCGTTTGGGGCTGCGGGACAAGTGCCCGATTTTCTTCATACTGACAAATACTCGATCGCTAACTCCCGAAAAAGCAGCCTCCGTCACCCGCGAAGTGTGCCAAAATCTAAAAAGGGCGATCGCCAGCGAAAAAATCGAAGACTTCCTAATAGTTAGCCGTTCCGATTCTACCCTGCGCGGCCACTATCCCATCGAAACCGACGCGATCGCCGAAGAACTCGGCCCCTTCGACGCCCATTTTCTAATTCCCGCCTTTTTTGAAGGAGGGAGAATTACCCGCCACAGCGTACACTACCTAATAGTTAACAGTGTCCCGACACCAGTACACCAAACCGAATTTGCCAAAGATTCAGTCTTCGGCTACAGTCACAGTTACCTGCCAGACTATGTAGAAGAAAAAACCAAAGGTCGCATCCCCGCTGATGCAGTCGATCGCATTTTACTCGGAGACATTCGCTACGGAAGTTTAGATCGACTGATGGATATGACAGACAACCAATGTGCGGTTGTTGACGGCCAAAGCCAAGGCGATTTAGACACATTTGCCAAACACATTCTCAATGCAGTCAGTCAAGGCAAAAAGTTTTTATTCCGCAGCGCGGCGAGTATTTTAACATCCTTAGCTGACCTCGGCCCGCAGCCAGTAGCAGCCGACGAAATGGCAAAATACGTGAGGGATGGCAAACCCGGTGCCGTAATAGTTGGTTCCCACGTTAAGAAAACTACTGAACAATTGGAGCGCTTGTTAAAAGAACCCAATATAGTTAGCATTGAAATAGATGTATCTCACTTGTTAGAAGATTCACCTGAGTATCGCACCCAACTGCTCGATGAAATTCTCGAAAAAGCCAGCACTGCTCATGCCGATGGTAAAACGCCTGTAATTTATACCAGCCGCAAGGAACTCGAATTTGAAAATGCAGAAATTAGGTTAAAATTTGGAGAGGCGGTTTCTGCTTTATTGATGGATATCGTGCGGGGACTGCCTGCAGATATCGGGTTTTTGATTAGCAAGGGCGGCATTACTTCTAATGATGTTTTGAGTACAGGTTTGTCGCTGAAAAGTGTCAGGCAAATCGGTCAAATTATCGCAGGTTGTTCGGTGGTGAAAACCGAGGCTAATCATCCTCTGTTTCCCAATTTACCAGTTGTTTTGTTTCCGGGAAATGTGGGGGATAGCCATGCTTTGGCTACGGTTTACAAGCGGCTGAGCAAGTAATCAGCAAACCAATCTAAAAAAACAGAACACCCAGAACCCCGACTTCTCTAAGAAGTCGGGGTTCTAACATCGATACCAAGCTGGAGGCTTCTATTATTTTTATGACCTCAAGCCCGGTACATATCATCTTGGACTTAGATACCACATTGGCGCACAAAGAGCAACTAACATCAAAGAACAGGTATTAGAAAAAGTCTGGACTGGTTGGATAGCTATGCCTTTTGTGGACTTACACCTAGTAAATTGATGCGGAAGCTGTACCGAAGGAAGTATCTTGGCGGAAGCAGAGAATGCTGCTGTGGTTTGGTACGATGCGACATATTTGGCGGAAGCATAAACAAGTTTAATAGGTGCTATTTATTAAATTAATCGATCGGAACGCATTATCAGTAAATATGCGGTTTTCAAATTAATATGAGAGTGCAATTTACTGGTTTTATTGGAGAGGGTCAGGAAACTATCATCTAAAAAAATCAGTATTTTTACCGTTTCAACTTTGATGGAGCAGTCCTAATATATAGTCTTATAGTTAATAAATCACTTTCAGAAAGCAAGGCAGTTTGATGTGATGAAGCACTTTTCCCTATTTTTATTGGTTTTAATTATTTCTGGCTTAGTGGCATTGAGTCATGTGCCTAGAGAAGTTATGGCGATCGAAGAGGTGGAAAGTGACAAGGGATATAACTTGACATCTGCAGAAGCGACTAACAAGAATTCAGTTGAAATTAATGGCATCCGCTTTGAAATTTTGGTTTCAAATAGAGTATGGTTAATCCCTGAGAATCGACCCGATGTAAATACCTTGATTCAGCTCGGTACTCGGATTACAAACAACTCGCCTTCTCCTATTCGCTTACCTTTTTTCGATCCCCTGCTTGTAATTCCCTTAGAAATAGTGGAAGCCGATGGTAAAGTATTACAAAGCAAAGGAGGTAGAGATAGACTCCTAAACTCTCCGCAACTCGCTTGTCCCTTAATTCAACCAGGAGAACACGCAACTTTTTTCCCGGACACCAAAGTTTTTTGGCAGAACAATAGTCTGCTAATCGGAGGCTCTGACGGATTGGGGGGGTCGTGGTATTTTGACAACATAAAGCCGGGTGATTATCAAATTAGATTCAGATATATCAGTTCCCGATCAGTAAGACCGTGCTATGACCCTAAAAAAGATGAAGAACACCTAATACGAGAGATTTGGACAGGTGAAGCAACAACGCCATTTGTCAAGGTTCACCTAGTTTACCCTGGCACATAAATAGCAATTGAGACACAATTTCATATCGATTTCATATCAAGAGAGATTTTTATTCGATACCTACCCTGTTAAGGAGTTGTTAAGAATGCGATTACATCAATACCGGATAGTTTTATTAACGTCCCCTTTACTGTTTGTGCTAACAGGTAGGGCCTGTTTCGCTTTTTCTTTCACAATGCCATCGCAAAGACCAGATTCTCTCTGTACCCAAAGCTCTGTTTATTGTTCTTCAATATCTTATACCCAGCAAGGTATTGGCACCGTAACTACTTATACAACTACTGTGTCGCAACTACCAGTGGGCGGAACGGATGCTTTTTTTAACATGCTGACCTCATCCGTTTGGGCGCAAAACGGTTGGACATTTAACAAAGCGCCATCAGTAGAATCTTTAAAAGGTCGGTTTGATATTGGGGTGTACATTCCTTTTGTTACACCCAATGTGGGAGCAGAAATACAAGTTCTTTACAACCCGGTCGTTGGTCAAGATCCAGTAGGCACTAATGTTCATTTTATTCAAAGGGTAGTTAATAATCATGCCTATATATCTACCCTTCAAGGAGTCATTAAGCAACCTTACGGAACTCCCGATAACAAAATTGACACTGTAATAGAGCAGACACAACTAAGTTTTTTAGACCCTCAAAACCCGCAAAAGCAAACATTTAACCCTTTTTACGATACCTATGGTCAAACCGTAAGATATCCAAATCAAACAATTCTTTTTCGTGATTACCCTGTTCGAGATGATATCTATAATAACAAAGTTTGGGATGCAGAACTTTACTTGGCTGAGATAAAAGATCCCCTTAATAAACCCAATGAAGTCACGATATATGATGGTATCTCATGGGGTTGGAAAAGCATATTTACTCCCCCTAAAACCACTAAAAAGTTCTCCGACAGCCTCGCCTCCGGTTTTGAAGTAGACCGTTTTAACCTTTCTGACCTTACTCCTGGTTCAAAATATATAGCCTGGACAAACAACGACCTCCCCTCAAATCGCTGCAACCCCAACACATTCTTAAGCACTGACAATGACTCAGGTTTTCAGCTAGGATTTGACGACGACAGTAGCCGTGTAGGAAATGGCTTTGCCTCCGCACTAACTGGTACTGTGGGCAGCAGTGGCAATATCAACCTCAATGTCGGTGCTGCTGGTGGAGGTGCTCGCGGTCAAGACACAGGCAATTACGAGCTTTTTGTTGATGTTTACGACCCACAAGACTCGCCAGATTTTAGCGTAGCAAGTAGCGGCGGCGGCGGATTCGGAAAAGAAATGCGCGGCCTGACACAGCAAAACCCCATCCTTCCCAATTCTATCCAAAATGGCTGGCAAGTCTTCAACAAAGTTCCCGGCTGTCGCTGGTTTGACCCTCCAACTACTTACGGCTTTGAATTCCAATCTCTTGAAGACACTTTATTTACTGAAATTCTCGATTTTCCTGTGGGCGATGACCAGGAATTTACTGTTGCAGTAGGAGACTCGATACTCGGTAATTTCAGTCCGGGAGATAAATTAGACTTTGTTTCTTTGTTGGGTTATCCAGTAGACAAGTTTAGAATTACTGGGATTGATTCATTATTTGGTGAGACAGCAGAAACAGCATTTCCAATTCAATTAGCTTTTCAGGAACGGGAAGGAAGTTTCAAGATGCGGCAAATTTCCAAGCCAATTGATGCGGAAGCTGTACCGGAACCGGGGAGTATTTTGGCGACTAAGGGAATGCTGTTATGGTTCGCTGGGATGCGGCATATTTTACGCAAGCATAAACAAGTTTAATAATTATTATTTATTAAATCGATCGAGCGGAACGCATTATTAGTAAATCTGCCGCTATCGAATTAATATGAGAGTCCAATTTAGTCTTTTTACTGCTCGCACTAAGTAAATATAACGTAAAAATCCCTGAATTTTTACGGTTAAAGCATTAAGGAATTAGTTTTAATATATAATGAATACTCTTGTCTCGGCGGAAAAATTTGCCGACTTAATCGCAGATATTTGTACATTTAATCATCGAACTATTTCATCCGTAGAGATACGCTTATCCAATTCAGAGCGAGCGCAATTCACTGTATTTACTGAACAATAGAGGTCAAGATTGTCGCAAAAACTTAAGTAGTATTGCGGATGGTCAAGCACCCAGAATTTTTATAGAGTTACACATAGCGATGAAACAGCCACAACAAAAATATTTGTGGGTCGTTAGCGATCGGAGCTGTTCTTTGAGACTACTTGATTATCTGGGAATTGAGAGGGGAGCAAACATGACAAACATAGAATCTTTTGACAACAATGCCGTTGAAGCAAACGGCATATTCATAGAAGTCACGAATCCAAGTCCAAGGTTTTATCCTACCTTAGTCTTTCCCATCCCCAAAAATCTGCTTGGCTCCCATACTTCTATCCAAGTGACGCTGCGTATTATCAACAACACTTCAACTTCTTTTCGCGTCAACCCATCCCAAACCTTTATTCCAGAGGTTTGGACATCTGATAATCAAACAAGACAAAGACTTCGAGATATTGATTGTCTTGCAGCTAGCACTCACCCAAACAGACCTTTCGATCGAGAAGCAACGAGCGGGTTAGCTGGTTTAAGACCCAACTTAGCCCCTGCGATCGAACACAACGAGACGAGAAATTTTGATTGGTGGGAAATCAAACCAGAACTTCCAAGAATTATTTTTCTAACCGCATTGCTTTATTGGGATAATAACTTGCTTGTACTTAAAGTTCCTACTATTCCTGACAATTCTCGAAGTTCGATAGACCATAACAATTGCTGGTATTTCGAGGTAATCCCCGAAGAAACCTATCAGCTCCGATTCGTCTTGAATACCGATTGCAATACCACACCTGTTTCCGAGTCAGATACCAAAGCAGCAAGAACTGCACAAGAAACGGGATCGGGGCTGTTGGCAAGCCCTTTTGTGAATCTTCGCCTAGTTATGCCCCTATCGACTGATAGTAGTGCAATTGAAGTGGATGGCATTCAGTTCAAAACAGAGATGCCGGAGTCCGTGTTAATTATCCCTCCTAATCTGCCTGGTGCTCGGACTGCTGTGAAGCTAGGTATCCGGGCTACTAACAATACATCAACCGCTTTTCGCTTTCAGCAATTAGATTCCCTTGACTTAACACTAATAGGTGACGACGGTAAAGAAATAAAATGGAGGAGCGACCTCATGAGAACCTGGGTAGGTAAAGGGCCAAACTATTACTTAGCTCCACCAAGAGATAGTGCCTTATTTGTTTTAGATGGAAGGCTTTCCTGGCATTGGAATCAGCTTCTACTCGCAATTCCCAACCAAGCTGGAGGCTTCTATTATTTTTATGACCTCAAGCCCGGTACATATCATCTTGGACTTAGATACCTCATTGGCGCACAAAGAGCAACTAACATCAAAGAACAGGTATTAGAAAAAGTCTGGACTGGTTGGATAGCGATGCCTTTTGTGGACTTACACTTAGTAAATTGATGAACATACGAAACTTTATTGATAAATTATATATTGTAGTGTAAGATACTTTTTTTTGCAGGCGATCGAAGTTTAGTATTTTTAATTGTAGCAGCATAAAAATATCACGTAAAAAATCAGTATTTTTACGGTTAAAACATTTATGAATTAGTCCTAATATATAACCAAGTAATTGATGAGTCACTTTGTGAAAGCAAAGCTAATTGATGTGATTAAGCATTTTGCCTTGTTTTTATTGGCTTTAATCATTTCGGGTGTAATGGCACTGAGCCATGTGTCCGCAGGATCGACAGCGCCCTCTGATATAGGAATAACCAGGGTGACTGAGTTGAAATCCGTAGATTTACCGGACAGCAAGACTGTTGAAGGGGAAGGCATTTCTATGAATATCTCAGTACCGTACTTTATTTTACCCATACCGGAAAAGAAGCTGGATATCAGTAGCCCTTTATCTTTTGTAGTTAGCATTGCCAACAATACACAAAATTTCATTCGAGCTGACAACGACACATTGATTCCAGAACTTGTAGGGCAAGATGGTCGCTCGCTGCCACTACAAAAAGCTAGAGATAGACAGTCAAATAGGAGAAGTTTGTGCGGATTAGTGGAGCCAGGAACAACAAAATTATTCCGTTCAGGTGTACTTACATGGAATAATAATAAGCTTCAACTCAAAGGTGATGCTGGGCTTGGTTACTTCTGGTATTTTGACGAACTCAAGCCCGGAGAATATCAGCTTCGGTTCATTTATGACAGTCCTGGTGGAAAAGTTTCATGCTATGACGTAGAAACGCAAAAGCCGATGACAGTAAAAGGACTTGGAAGAGGTCAGGGAGCTACGAACTTCATACCGATTCGCGTAGTTCATCCTGTATCCATTAACAGCAATACAGTTGAAGTAGATGGCATTCGCTTTGAAATTATCATGCCAGAGCGTGTCCTGACAATCCCTCTAAATAATCCCAATACTACAACTGCTGTCAAACTCGGTCTTAGAATTACCAATAAAACAGTAACCTCGTTTCGCTTTCAACAGTTTAATACAACGTTACAAATTCTAGGGCAAGATGGTAAAAAACTGCGGTGGAAAGGACGCGGTGGAGGGAATTTACTGGCAGGATACAACTGTCAGCTAGTCAAGCCTGGAGAAAATGTTACTTTCGGTTTAGATGCCAAACTTTTTTGGGAAAATAACTTACTTTTACTTGGACGCTCTGAACGCTCTGGAGACTTCAGGTATTTTGATGAGCTGACGCCTGGTAAGTATCAGATAAGAATTGGGTACAGCCCTGGAGTGTCAGAGGTAAGCTGCATGCAGGATCTCTCAGGAGATACATGGAAAGGCTTGGGAGCTACGCCTTTTGTAGGGTTTAACTTAGTCGAGCATTAAACTTTAACGACATCACACTTGTCTGTTAGGTAGGATTTCACCCCTGGTTGATAGTTTTTAAAATTAGTGGTTTGTAAGGAGTTACAAAAAATGCGATTACGACAATATCCCTTGGTATTTTTGACAACAAGCTTGCTGCTCTGGCTGATGGATTATGGAGCGAGTGCATTCTCTTTTAGTTTGGGCGGTGACACTAGCTCTAAAACCATTTCATACAAAGACCCGGTTAAGGCTGAAGGTAAAATAACTGTAAAACAGGTAAAACTTCTCGACCCACCTGCTCAAAGTAGTGACTTTCTGAGAACCCTCCAAACCCTTTTTCAAGGATGGGAATTTAATCCGGTATCAATAGATGGTAGATTTGAGATTGTAGAAAATCAGCCTTACTACATATCAGAGCCTAACTTCCCAGACGAAGCTATTCAGGTAGGGGCTAAATTTGAACTAAATTACCTTTATCAGATAGCAGAAGATGGAGTTTCCAGCAGTTTTCACAAGAATCTTAACAATTTACATTGGATTCAGCGGGTAACTAACTATAACTTTTTAAAGGATCGTAAAGGAGAACCAAACAATTTCATTGACGTTCCATCTTTTCAGGGTAATCCCTTCTACGATCTGCAGTTTCCAGGAGTGTTACAACCCGGTGTATTCAAAGACTATCCATTCAGCAATAATGTCTTGATAGGCCATACCTTTGATGCTGAACTCTATCTGGTTGAAAAGACTGCAGACAATAAAGTCTCAATTTATAACGGAGTTTCTTGGGGTTGGAAAAGTACAATTAATCGTCCTAAAACGTCTAAAAAGTTTTCAGATAGTCTAGCATCGGGTGTGGAAATAGACCGCTTCAGCATCCCAGAAATTACTCCTGGTTCAAAATATATAGCCTGGACAAACAACGACCTTCCCTCCAACCGCTGCAACCCCAACACATTCTTAAGCACTGACAATGACTCAGGTTTTCAGCTAGGATTTGACGACGACAGTAGCCCTGTAGGAAATGGCTTTGCCTCCGCACTAACTGGTACTGTGGGCAGTAGTGGCAATATCAACTTCGATGTCCGTGCTGCTGGTGGAGGTGCTCGCGGTCAAGACACAGGCAATTACGAGCTTTTTGTTGATGTTTACGACCCACAAGACTCGCCAGATTTTAGCTCTGCAGCTAGTGGCGGCGGCGGCTTCGGAAAAGAAATGCGCGGCCTCACACAGCAAAACCCCATCCTTCCCAATTCTATCCAAAATGGCTGGCAAGTTTTCAACAAAGTTCCCGGCTGTCGCTGGTATGACCCTCCAACTACTTACGGCTTTGAATTCCAATCTCTGGAAGACACTTTATTTACTGAAATTCTCGATTTTCCTGCGGGCGATGACCAGGAATTTACTGTTGCAGTAGGAGATTCGATCCTCGGTAATTTCAGTCCGGGAGATAAATTAGACTTTGTTTCTTTGTTGGGTTATCCAGTAGACAAGTTTAGAATCACTGGGATTGATTCATTATTTGGCCCGACAGCAGAAACAGCATTTCCCATTCAATTAGCTTTTCAGGAACGGGAAGGAAGTTTCAAGATGCGGCAAATTTCCCAGCCAATTGATGCGGAAGCTGTACCGGAACCGGGGAGTATTTTGGCGGCTAAGGGAATGCTGTTATGGTTCGCTGGGATGCGGCATATTTTGCGAAAAAAGCGGCTGGCTGGATAATTTTTCTAGACCCTAATATCCAGACCGGGGCGGGTTTTTGAGATTGTCAATTATTAGCAGGTATTGTTGGTGAACCCGCCCCTACAGGAATCACTATCGAATGAGCCTAATATCCAGACCGGGGCGGGTTTTTGAGATTGTCAATTATTAGCAGATATTGTTGGTGAACCCGCCCCTACAGGAATCACTATCGAATGAACTGAAGATGCTGCGATTGCTTCGATTCGCTGGCACTGACACAAAGCTCGCAATTACACAACTATATTTCATATGAAAAATATTTACACTTTGCTATATGCTTTCAGTCTCATTCTCATCAACCCTTGGGGAGGCAGCCGCGGCGAAATTTGGACGCAACCTAAAGTTTTTGTTGTCCTGCTGATTGTGCTTTCAAATTTATCATTTTTATGGGAAGAAAGGAAACTTTTAACTTTTTCCCGGCAGTGGAAAGTCTGCCTGATTTTGTGGGGAGTGTTTTTGACGGTGGGAGCGATTTCTACCCTAAAAAGTCCTTTCCCGGAGCGTTCTTTTTGGGGACAAGACCAAATGGGAGATGGCTGGCTGTATTGGCTGTTAATTGCTATTTTTTCGCTGAGCAATAGGTTGCTGCTAAAACTTCATCCCGAACTGTTTCTCTCTCAAATGCGGGGTTTGCTGATAGGAGGTGCGGTTGTAGCTGTTAGCGTTTTTCCGCAAGTTGTGAACTGGCAAATTGATTATACAGCAACGAACGGTCAGTTGGTCGCAAATGATGTTTTGGCTAGTACGATTTTTCGAGGACAGCAGCCGATCGCACTTTTCTCGCACCGCGGCCACGCAGCTATAGTATTGGCTCTGACAGCCGTTATTTGTGCGGTAGCTTGGAAGCGGAAATTAATTAGCGATCGCACTGCCACTCTCGCTTTATTTCTCATTCTCCCCGCTTTGCTATTTACCAACACTCGCACAGCAGTTTTATCTTTAATAATAGCAATATTTTACTTATTGGGACGGCAATATTACAAACAATTAATTCCCGCTCTTGCGATCGGCTTTGTGGCCATTAGTGCGATGACTTTTACTAGACCTCTGGACTGGAATCGAGTATCTGTTGCACAAGTAATGTCCAGCCGATCGCCTTTGTGGGAAATTGCTGTGCGCGGGATTCAAAAACGACCTCTCTTTGGCTGGGGTTTTAACGGATTTGGCATCGCATATCCTTTCGTCGCCACTCCCAATAAGGTTCCTGAAATTGTGAATTTAGGTCAGTTTTCTTATGATTATATGGCCCCAAACGGACAGGTTCGCACTGAAAAAATACCGAGTTATAAAGCTCACAATTGGATTTTAGATACTGCTATTTCTACAGGCATTCTGGGACTAATCGCTGCTGTTGCTTTGTGGGGATATTGCTTGAAATGCGCGATCGTGTCGCTAAATACCGATTTATCAGCAGTGGCGATCGGCTATTTAACTTTCATTCTGCCTTGGTTTGAGTGCGCTCAATACGCGCAGGTGCTTTGGTTAGCGCTAGATGGCTCCGAATCGAGTTTTCCGAGTCCAAAACTCTCAATCCTGCAATAATAGTCGGTTTTTCTCTTGCACCCACCGCTAACAAATGATATTATTATAAGTCTGCCTGCAATTAAAACCTCAGCCAAAAATTAAAAATCGTACCCGTAACAAAAACTCTTAAAAAAATTAGATTGCCAAAAAAGTCATGCTCGATACTCCACATCTAGGGCTGACCCCCCAAGTCCCACTCCTATCGGTAGCGTTTTGATACTTGTATCTGGCTGAGTCGGAAAACTCAGTACAAATTTTTGCCTCGTAATTTTTAGCTGAAAGGATTAACATATAAGGGTGACAGAACATTATCATCCCCTAAACTCATTAAAAGATGGCCATTGGTTCAAGCTGATCTGTGGGGCGAGCTTTCAGCACCTACCGGCTGTACGGAATCTCACCTTGGCTTACACCTTAGCAGGCGCTGACTGTATCGATGTCGCGGCAGATCCCGCCGCCGTCGCCGCAGCGAAAGAAGCCCTACAAGTGGCCAGCGACTTACAGGCAAGAACTCAAAACCGCAGGTTTGGCGGCAAAGGGTTGCCGTTGCTGATGGTGAGTTTAAACGATGGGGAAGACCCGCATTTTCGCAAAGCCGAATTCAACCCAGCCGATTGTCCGGCGGACTGCTGGCGGCCGTGCGAAAAAATATGTCCAGCCGAAGCAATAGTTTTTCAGAGTGCTGGCAGTGGTTTTTCCGGGGTGATAGACCAGCAATGCTATGGCTGCGGTCGCTGTCTGCCGATTTGTCCGAGCCAACTGATTTATACTCGTTCTTACGTGTCTGCTCCCGCCGCGATCGCACCTTTAATCTTGCAATCCGGTGCGGATGCCCTAGAAATCCACACGCAAGTAGGCAGAGAGGCAGATTTTGCGCGACTTTGGTCGAGCATAGCTCCCTGGGTCGCTCAACTCAAGGTAATAGCAATTAGTTGCCCCGATGGAGACGGTTTGATTGATTATTTGCGGACACTCTATCAAATAATTTCCCCCCTTCCTTGTCCCCTAATTTGGCAAACGGACGGTAGGCCAATGAGCGGAGATATCGGAACAGGAACTACTAGAGCCGCGGTCAAACTCGGTCAAAAAGTTTTGGCTGCCCAGTTGCCGGGATACGTGCAACTTGCAGGCGGCACTAATGCTCACACTGTCAGCAAGCTGAGAGCCGAGGGACTGATGAAGGATGCCGGGAAAAATTTGTCAGTTCCCCCTGTCCCATACATTGCAGGTGTAGCTTACGGCAGCTATGCCAGGGTTTTGCTATCGCCAGTTTTAGAACAATTAGAAACAATGCAGACCGATCGAGCCTCTGCCGTTCCGGTGGCAGTCGCGCGGCCAGCAGCCGGAGTTCAAACATCTCGGCTACCTCAGCTCGAAGCCGTCCCAGAACTTCTCTCACAGGCCGTGAGTTTAGCTTGTTCTCTAGTTTCCCAGCTCAAAGAATTTTAGTCAGTAGTCATTAGTCATTAGTCAGTAGTTAGTGGTTATATCGCTTCCGCTTTCATCAGAATCATAATTTTCCGAGTGCGAGCGTCCCGCTCGCGAGCGGGACGCTCGCACTGAGAGAGCGTTCGGATGTAATCGGATTTGATATTACAAGTAAAAAACAACTGGCAACTGACAACTGACAACTGGCAACTGACAACTGACTAAAAAGTTGAAAACGTCACCGAACACATCGAGGCGAATGCAGATTACAGACGACCTCAACAGATTATTAGACATCGTGCCAGATGAGATCCGGCAGCCCTTAGAGCAGCACCCGCAGCGCAACAATCTCATTGAGATTGTCATGGATTTGGGCCGCCAACCTGAAGCTCGTTTTCCATCCTTGGCCGAACCTCTTTCCCAAACTCCGATTACCAAAGCACACATCAACTATTGCATCGAGCGAGTCGGCCACTTCGGCGGCGACAACCGAGCCGGTATCGAGCAAACCCTGCACCGAATTAGCGCCCTTCGCAACCGCAGCGGCGAGATTATCGGCTTGACTTTGAGGGTGGGCCGCGCTGTGTTCGGGACGATCGGCATTATCCGCGATTTGGTGGAAACCGGTCAGTCAATTTTGATGCTCGGCCGCCCCGGTGTTGGCAAAACCACGGCCCTGCGCGAAATTGCCCGCGTGCTCGCCGATGACTTGGAAAAACGGGTGGTAATCATCGACACCTCCAACGAAATTGCCGGAGATGGAGATATCCCACACCCAGCGATCGGCAGAGCTCGCAGAATGCAAGTTTCCCGCCCCGAACTCCAGCACCAAGTCATGATCGAAGCAGTGGAAAACCATATGCCGGAAGTGATCGTGATTGACGAAATCGGCACGGAACTCGAAGCTTTGGCGGCTCGGACGATCGCCGAAAGGGGCGTGCAGTTGGTCGGTACAGCCCACGGGAACCGGCTCGAAAACTTGATGAAAAACCCGACTCTGGCCGATTTAATTGGGGGCATCCAAGCGGTGACGCTGGGAGATGACGAAGCAAGACGGCGCGGTTCTCAAAAGACGGTTTTGGAGCGCAAATCACCGCCAACTTTTGAAATAGCCGTCGAAATGCTGGAACGCCAGCGCTGGGTAATACACGAGCGAGTTGCAGATTCGATCGACACTCTGCTGCGGGGACGCGAACCGAGCCAGCAAATCAGAAGTGTCAGCGACAGAGGAGAAGTAATTATCGAGCGCGACTCAGCCGCTCCGCCCGCCCGGTTTCCGGGGATGCCAGCTTCCGGCGGCCCCGCTGCTGTATCGGCAATCCGGCCCGTCACACCGATCTCTGGGTGGCGGAGTGCTGGCAAAATGGTGCCGATGCCCGCTCCAGGCGAGAACTTCGCTGCTAAAAGCGCGCCGGTTTCTGAGACTCGGTATTTCGAGCAACTGCTCGAAGAATCCCTGTCCGTCGAACCAGTACCCACCCCCGGACGCTATTCCCATAATGTCGGCCCTAACGGCGAAGATTTGCCCCTCCACGTTTATCCTTACGGCATACCTCGACACCAGCTCGAACAGGTGATTTCGACGCTGAATCTGCCGGTGCTGCTGACGAAGGATATTGAGAGTGCTGACGTGGTTTTGGCTTTGCGATCGAACGTTCGGAACCAGTCGAAATTGAGGCACTTGGCCAAAACTCGCCAAGTTCCCCTGCACACAATTAAGGCCGCCACTATTCCCCACGTAGCGAGAGCTTTGCGGCGCCTGTTGGACATGGATGACCCAGGTACCCCGGAAGTGGCAGACCTCGCTTTATTCGCCCGCAGCGGTTCTTCTGACGAGCTCGAAGCTCTCGAAGAAACGCGCTTAGCAGTAGAGCAAATTGTCATTCCCAAGGGACAGCCGGTGGAACTCCTGCCCCGTTCTCCCAACGTCCGCAAAATGCAGCACGAACTTGTGGAACACTATCACCTGAAATCCCACAGTTTTGGGGAAGAACCCAATCGCCGCCTGCGGATATATCCAGCTTAAAGTGGGAGGTTGATGCCTGTGAAGGCAGAAGGTGGAAGGCAGAAGGGAGAATTTTTTCCTGGCTTCTGTCTTTTACCTTTTGCCTTTTTCGTTTAAATAGATGACCACTTTCTGATATGATGTTGTGTGATACTGTTCTTGTTAAGGCGATCGGCTAAATTCCCAATTTCTAATTTCAAATTCCCCAATTTCCAATTACCAATACTTCGACTGCACGAGCTTACAAGTTCCCCAATTCCCAATAGTTCAGCTACGCACTTCCCTTCGGCTCCCTTTGGCTTTGCGAACGGACGAGCCGCAGGCTAGCAGCTCTGCTCAGCACAAACTCAGCAACAGCTCAGTAAAAATTCCCAATTTCCCAATTATTAAAAGAATCTACCTGAGTTGAGATGAATGATTCAATAATTCAGCTATTTATTAACTTAATTACTACTCAGATTGGTTTGCGAATTCGGTCGCAAGATCGTTCGGGTTTGTCTCACAAAATTTTGACTCGGATGAGAGCCAAAAAAATCGCCGAACCCGAAAAATATTATAAACTTTTAACTGCCCAAACTTTGGAAAGTAAAAACGAATGGACAGAATTAGTATTGCTATTGACAACAATTGAAAGTTATTTTATGCGAGATAAAGGACAGTTTGCTCTGTTAAATAGAGTAATTTTTCCTGAATTGATAGAGCAGAAAAGAAAATTGCACCAGACCTTGGGAAAGCAGCCGACACTGCGAATCTGGAGTGCGGGCTGCTCCACTGGTGAAGAACCTTATTCTTTAGCTATTGTTTTAAAACAGTTGATTCCCGATTGGGAAGAATGGAAAATATTAATTTTAGGTACAGATATCAATGAAAAAGTAATCAAAAAAGCGCCCCAGGGAGTTTACAGTCATTGGTCGTTTCGCTTGGTTGAACCGCAGATACAAAAGGAGTATTTTCATCAGAGGGAAAATGATTGGGAAATTAATCTAGAATTGCGCCAAAGTGTCAACTTTAGCTGTGTAAATTTAATCACAGATGAGTTTCCTAATATTTACCAAAATCTTTATAACATAGACTTAATTTTGTGTAGAAATGTTTTTGTGTATTTTGAACATAAGTATATTTCACTGGTACTGAAAAAATTTTCCAATACCCTGAGACCTGGAGGATATTTAATGACCGGTCACGCTGAAGTTTACGGTCAAATTATGAACGAGTTTGAACCCAAGATTTTCCCGGAGTCGGTGGTGTATCAGCGTCGGGATGCCGTACCGGAGGAAGGCGGTCAAATAGAGTCTAGGGTTGCGACGGTAGGGGAAGCCAACTCGGCATTTCGGGAATTCCCGAAAGCAGATCCTGTGGGCGATGATAGTGGTGAGTTGCTAACATGGGAAACGATGCCACCTAGTGTTACTACTAACAGCAATTTTCCAGAAATGCCGCCCGTATTAAAAATAAGTAATCCCCTGGGAGCGCGCTCTCAGGAGGACGGCTTGGCGGGCAAGGCAGTGTCAGTCTCACAGACAATAATAGCAGAAAATGGTCAAAATAAAACGCCTCAAATGCTAATTTTAGAGGCTAAAAAATCATTTAAGAATAAAAATTATGCTGAGGCGCTCAACAAGGCACAAGAGGCAATAGATTTGCAGGGACATAATTTTGAGGCTTATTATTTGATGGCTCAAGTTCAGGCAAATTCCGGCAATTATTCTCAGGCCATAGAATACTGTAATCGAGCTAGAAAAGTCGATCCGGGTTCAGTATTTACTGATTATTTACAAGCTCAAATTGCTGAAGAACAGGGGCAATTGGAAACCGCCAAGAATTTATTAAAGAGGACTATTTATATGTGCCCATCTTTTGTGTCGGCTTATATAGAACTAGGGAATATATACAATAAAGAAGGTCAAGTAAAAAGAGCTCTTAAAATGTACAATTCATCTTGTGAAATCCTGAAAGCACTACCGCCCCACACTCCCATAGATTCCCAGGGGAAAATGACAGCTAGTCAAGTGCTGATGAATGTTAAAAAAAAATTGTTAAAATTATACAGTAAAGAAACTGTACACTAAAATATGGAAACTAAACCGTATCTTATCTTTGAACAGAACGGTTTTCTCTGCGGTATAGAAGCCTGCTACGTTCGGGAAATTTTATTTCTGCCGGAGTTGACAGCAATTGCAGAAGCACCTCAAGATATTGTTGGGGCGATCGACCTTCGGGGCGAAATTCTGCCCGTGATGGATCTGAATCTCCGTTTTGGATACGTTTGGCAAGAGTATTCTCTGACAGATAGTACGATCGTCCTAGAGTGGCAAGAATCGCAACTCGGTATAATTGTCAATCAAGTTCGCGAAGTTAAGGAAATCTCAGAAGATGCGATCGCTCCGCAGCTATCTTACGGGCGAGATAATTCAGAAGCCTCTCATCATTTTGTAGCTGGATTGGCCCGCTGCGAAGCCGATATTATCATGCTGCTGAATCTCGATTCCCTAATTAGATATTCTCCCAAAAAGTCAGAGGAAAGCTGGTCTGTTTCTCCCAGCAATGCAGGTAGTGCAGAAACAGCAGGTGAGGCAGAGACGAAAAATTTAAAGTGGCAAATAAATGGAAAATGGTTAGGCGAAAATCCTAAAATTATGAGCAAGCGGGACGTTTTTTGCCCGCACGCTACCCCGCAAGAAAAAGCTATTTTTCAATCGCGGGCTAATAATTTAAGGCGGCAAGGCGAGGGGGAAAATGGTGCTGCAATTAATATGTCTTTGGCAGTGTTTGCTTTGAATGGCGAATACTTGGGTATTCCTTTAGAGCTAGTGCGCGAATTTACTGACATTGGTCAAGTAACTCCGGTTCCTTGCACTCCCGATCGCATAGTGGGAAATATAAATTTACGGGGAGAAATTGTGACGCTAATTGATATTCGCAGTGTTTTAAATATGTCTTTAAATATGTCGGATGCTGCAAATTATCTCTCTAAGGCGATCGTTGTTGAAGTTGGGGATTTTGTCACTGGTATAGTTGTTGACGAAATATTAGATATTATATACTTAAATGTGTCGGAAATTGCGGCTGTTCCGACTGCACTGTATTCTGTCAACCGCGAATATCTCCGGGGGACAGCTATTTACGGGGAAAAAATGATGGCTATTCTGAACTTGCAAAAACTGCTGACCAAAGGAGGACTGGTGGTTGATGAGGAGGTTTGAATCAACAAGTTATCTCAATTATATCAGTTCCGGTTGCACGATCGCGATGATTGTTGACGTTTCACGGTTGACACTGGACGATTGACAGTGAGTCGAAAAGCTGAAAATGGCGCTGATATATGGAAGATACATATGGTGAGCACTTGACTCGACTTTACCACGACGATGCTAGCAGATTTTATCTTATATAGTGCGTCTAAATGAGTTGTAAAATTAAGGTATGTCCACTCCCCCCGTGCTTAAGCGGGTCGGGGTAGGCAGTCTTGTCACTAACCCTACCAATCTGCATGAATGATTTAGACTTGCTATATAGCAACCGCCAATACGGTGAGGAAGTTGTTCGGGGCCCAAATCATTGATTTTATTGCTTCTTCCTTCTTTTTAACTTGCCATTCTACTACGCTCAGGAGAGGAACCGCGACTTGCCGATCGCGCCCCGATCGTAACCGAATGGCGATCGGCTTCGCCTCCCCTGAGCTTAGTCAAAGGGAAGCGAGCCGAAGCAGCTTCTTCCTTCTTCCTTCAACATACGCTATACCAAATCCCCTCGCTTTTCAAGCCATATTGGACTAAAATTAAGGAGAAAAATATGTTTGCTAACTTAATAAAATTAAATATTAGGAAGAGAATGCTGCTTGCATATGTAGCGCCCGCAACTATATACTTGGGTTTTCCCGTGCTAGTTTATACAACCACTAATCAGGTATTGAGTAATTTTCAAGAAGTAGAAAGGATCGAAAATGTGATCAGACACACAAATAATATGTCTGCAGGTGCCGAGCAAATGGTACGGGGGTTGCGCGGCTATTTAATTAATAATAAAAATACGGACTTTTTAAATGATTTTCAAACAGGTTTAGAATTAGCACGGCAGTCGGCTAATAGTGTTGAGTCAATGATCCAAAATCCTGCACAAAAAGAACGTTTAGAGAAGATGCTACAACTCTGCAACCAATATTATGAGAGTTCTAACGAAATGATGGGTTTTTTACAACAAAATAAGAGGGCGGAAGCCGTGGCTATATTTAACACCGGAAAACAGACAAAATTTGTGAATGAATTTGTGGAAGTGAATAAGCAATTTCGCGACATTGAAGTCAATGCGATTAAGCAAGCCACCGCAAAAACGAAGGAATCTTTAGTTTTCTTGCTCTGGGCTGTGGTATTTGCTTCCGTACTTTTATTGGTGTTAGGTACTATTATAGCTGGGTTGATTTCGTCAGGAATTGCACAAACTATCGATCGGGCCATTAGCTCGATCGCCACTTCTTCCACTGAGATCGCAGCCACCGTGGAAGAACAGGAACGCATGGCAAGTCAGCAAGCAGCTTCAGTAAATGAAACTACTACTACAATGGACGAATTGGGAGCATCTTCCAGGGCGACATCACAGCAGATAGAAACAGCCGTGGTTCAAGCAATGCAAGCTTTGAATTTAGCTGGAGGTGGCACAAAAGCTGTAGAACAAACTTTAGAAGCAATGGCCACTCTAAAAACTAAAGTTCAGGATATCCAAGGACAAATTATAGAGTTGAGCGAACAAACAGATCACATTGGTAATATCTCAACTGTAGTTAGCGATTTGGCCAATCAAACTAATATGTTAGCACTCAACGCTGCTGTTGAAGCAGTGCGGGCGGGGGAACACGGCAAGGGGTTTGGCGTGGTGGCGTCAGAAATTCGCAAACTGGCCGATCGCAGTAAAAAATCGGGAGCGCAAATTAATCTATTAGTGGCTGATATTCAAAGGGCGATTAACTCAACGGTAATGGTGACAGACGAAGGAACTAAAACTGTGGAATCGGGCGTGAATATTGCCTCAGAAACCGCAGTGGCATTTGCAGGAGTTGCCAATGCCATTAACAATGTGGTTTTGAGTTCTCAGCAAATTTCGCTGAATGCCAAACAGCAAGCGATCGCGATCGAACAGGTAGTGCAAGCTATGAACTCCCTCAATCAAGCGGCAGCCCAAACCGCTTGCGGTATCAGTCAAACTAAAGTCGGCACTCAAAAATTGAATGAAGCAGCCTTAGATTTGAAAGCAGTTTTGTAGGAGATCGATGAATTATGAGTAGTTCCGAAAAAATGCCCAATATATCCTTAAAAATTAAATCAATTGCTTTGGCGATCGGCATCGCTACAATTCCCGCGATCTTAACGGGAGTAATAACTTGTTTCTGGGCAAATCAGAACCTAATCTCAAATCAGCAGTGTAGTTAGTTGTGATTGGTGAGTTATTATTGGGGAGTTGTTATTTTTTATTTACTACCAATTCCCAATTCCCTATACTTCGGCTACGCTAGCGTACAATTTTCCAATTCCCTATACTTCGGCTACGCGAGCGTACAAGTTCCCAATTCCCTATACTTAGACTATGCGAGCGTACAAGTTCCCAGTAACCAATTCCCCGTAACCAATGATGAACAAATTTTTCCAAAAAATGCAGCACCGACTGCTCCTCCTCCTAATTTTAAGTACCTTGATTCCAGTATCTCTGGTTGGTTGGTATGGCATTTCTTCTTCAACAGAAGCACTACAAAATTTAGCATTAATAACCCTTAGTGACAGTGTTAATTCCACCGCCAATCAAATGATTAACCAATTTGACAATCTGAGAGCCGATATTTTGTTTCTCCGCAAAACTCCCCCAGTTCAGGGAATGATTAGAGCGAGAGAAGGAAAGGGAGTAGACAAACAAACTAATTCAACTTATAAAGATTGGGTTTATCGAATGCAACTCACATTTTTATCGTTGATGGAAGCCAAGCCATATTATATGCAATCGCGTTACATAGATAACAGCGGTAAGGAGATCGTGCGCGTAGATTCTGACGGCACAAATCTCCAAGTTATTCCCGATTCTCAACTACAAAATAAAGCAGACGAAGATTACTTTTCGGCAACTATGAAGCTAAAATCAGGAGAAGTCTATGTGTCTTCCTTAAATCTGAATGAGGAAAGGGGGAAAATAGAAATTCCTTACAAGCCAACCATTCGCTACGCCACTCCAATTTTTAATCCCAAAGGACAAAGACAAGGCTTTATCATTACGAATGCTCTGGGTAGCACTCTGCTCGATCTGGTTAAAAATTTTAACCCTGAACTATCAGACCAATCTTTTATCTTAAATCAAGATGGGTATTATCTGGCTCATCCCAATCCTCAAAAAGCCTGGGGATTTGAACTCAAAACTAAGGAAAATGTCAAAAATGATTATTCAGGAGACATTGTTGCTAAAATACTCTCAGGTGGCAAGGGAAATATTGACAAGACGGATCTAGTGATTAGCTATAATACAGTTTTTCCCAGCCAGGAAAATAAAAATAAATTTTTAGTAATTGTGGATACTTCACCCAAAAAGTTGCTATTTTCTTCTATTGATTCTCTTCAGAAAATAGCAGCGTTTATTGCTATTGTTTCCCTGGCTGTGGTGCTGGGATTGGGATGGTTTTTTTTGCAACAGATTGTTGCTCTCATTCGGGGGTTGATTTACCAAATATCGTCATTTTCACTGCAAATAGAATCTAATATGAACCGGCAAGAGCAAATAGCCGATCGGCAATTTGTCTCTGTCAATCAAACAACTATAACTCTCGAAAATTTGGGCAGATCTTCTCAGCAAACAGCCGAGCAAGCTGAGTCTGTTGCCGCTGCGGCTCGCCAAGCTTTAAATCTCGCCGAAGAAGGTACTAAAAAGGTAGATCAAACTCTCAATCAAATGCTGAATCTTAGAGAAGCTGTGGTGGCAATTTCTAAGCAAAATCATCGACTCGACGACAGCACGAGTCAGATTGGCAATATATCGACTCTCGCAAGTTTGGTTAGCGATTTAGCCAGCCAAACTAATATGCTGGCTCTCAACGCTGCTGTTGAAGCAGTCAGAGCCGGTGAGTACGGTAAAGGTTTTGCGGTGGTAGCAAGCGAAATTCGTAAGTTAGCAGATGAAAGCCAACAAGCAGCACAAAAAATTAATGGTATTGTTCCAGAAATTAAGGGCGCGATCGACTCTACGGTGAAAGCAACTGAAGATAGTCGCAAAACGGTTGCAGAAGGGGTGAAAACAGCACAAGATACGGCAGAAGCTTTTACGGGTGTGAGGGAAGCTTGCAATCTGGTGTTTGCTAGCAACCAGCAAATTTCATTTAATGTTAAACAGCAGGCGATCGCAATTCAGCAAGTAGGTGATGCCATGAGTTCTATGAAGGAATCCGCGTCTCAAACAGTCAGCGGCATTAATCAAGTTAAAATCGGTACTCAACAACTCACAGAAGCTGCATTTAATCTTAAAGAAGTAGTGTAGTCATTAGTCATTAGTCATTAGTCATTAGTCATTAGTCATTAGTCATTAGTCATTAGCAATCGACTGAGTAGTCAAGATAATTATCATTACCAATTACCCACGAGCCATGCTCAATTACCTATTACTCAAAAACATATATGATGATTGAAGATCAAGAACTTCGAGATGTATTTAAAGTCGCTAGTCAAGAACACTTACAGAAACTAGATGACGGATTGCTGTACTTAGAACAACATCCAGACGACTTAGCTAAGTTAGAACAATTGTTGCGGGAAACCCATTCTCTTAAAGGTGATGCTGGGATGCTGGGAGTAAAAAATGTAGCATCTTTAGCTCATCAAATGGAGCATATTTTGGGAGGTGTCAAGCGGGGAGAAACTCCACTAAATTCAGATATTAGCGATCGGCTTTTGCAAGGTTTAGACGCCATCCGCAAACTCGTTAACGAAGCCGTTACCGGCCAAGATTCCGGCATTAATACATTTTATATCCTCGCTAGCATGATGGGTGCTTCTAGTCAGTTACAGCCACAGGCTGCCGCCTCAATCGTAGAGCCATCATCTTCACCAGTACCAGAACAACCGTTGGTAGAAGCGCAATTTACTGAGCCTCCTACCCAACAACCAGAAACAAAAGTTGAAAATTCAGAAGTCGTTAACTTAGAGAATAATTCCTCTTTTTTACCCCTACAATCCCAGCCAGAATTTCCACTGCAAGCTCAAAACTTGCCTGCACCTTCTGAACCCGCCCCTGCGTCGGCCTCGCAGTCGGCAGTTACTGCATCCTCTACCTCATCTTACCGCATTGAAACCATTCGCGTTGCTACCCAAAATTTAGACGATTTAATGACTCAAGCAGGGGAACTTACTGTCACAAAAACTCGACTAGGACACCGAGTTGCAGAGATCGAACAAATTACAACTTTGTGGGAAGAGTGGAGCCGAGAATTTTTTGTAACTAGCTTGACTGTCGATCGGATGCAAATAGATGAAAACGGTATTAAAGCCAACGGTAAATTTAGCCAATTGCAGGATTACTATCACCGTACAGAAGAACGTTTGGAGCGTCTCGGAACTTTAGTCAACCGCTTGAGAAATCGAGTTTATGAAGATACTGCCAGACTCGAATTAATCGCTGAGGCATTAGAATCAGGAATTCGCACTCTGAGACTGCTGCCTTTGTCTACTATTTTTAATTTATTTCCTCGAACTGTTCGAGACTTAGCTAAACGGGAAGGGAAAGAAGTTGCATTAGTGATTGAAGGAGGCGAAACTACAGCAGACAAACGCATTTTAGAGGAAATGAAAGACCCTTTAATGCACATGATTAGAAATGCGATCGACCACGGTATTGAAACTGTTGAGGAGCGGAAAAAACTAGGTAAACCTCCCGTGGCTACTCTCCGAATTAAAGGCTATAATATGGCTAGCAATATTATTATTGAAGTGGCTGATGATGGTCGGGGACTAAATCTAGAGAGCATTAAACAAACGGCTGTAAAACGTAATATTTGTACGCTTGAACAACTGGCAGAAATGACAGAAACTCAAGTACAATCTTTAATTTTTACTCCGGGTTTTTCGACCAAAAAATTTGTTACCGAAGTTTCGGGCCGCGGGGTGGGTTTAGATGTAGTTCGCACTAATGTTGAAGCCCTAAAAGGTAGTATTCAAGTAGAGTCTTTGCCGGGCAAAGGATGCACTTTGAGGCTGCAAATCAGCACGTCTTTAGCTACAGCCAATGTATTAATTGTCGTAGTTGAAGACATTCCTTATGCTCTGCCAGTCGAGTTTGTAGACACGGCACAACAGGTCTCGCCGTCTGAGATATTTGCTATAGAAGGTAAGGAAACTATACTTTCAAAGGGTCAGCCTCTGTCAGTTGCTCACCTGACAAATTTACTAGAATTAAACAATAGACAAGGCTGGCAAAAAAATCGGTATTTGAGACAGGAAACCGGGAGCGAATTTTTGATAAAAAATCAAAAACACTTCCTAAATTCAACTTCCAAAATGCCTTGTATTGTTTTGAAAGTAGGGGAGGAAAGATTGGGATTATTTGTAGATGGTTTGATTGACGAACAGGATGTGGTGATGAAACCTCAAAGTCAATTGCTGAAACGGGTGCGAAATGTTTCGGGTGCCACAATTCTCGCTACTGGGGAAGTTTGTATGGTACTCAATCCCCACGATTTGATAAAATCTGTACGCCAGCAAGTTTCGTCTCGTGGGGTTGGGAGTGCGCGATCGCAACTTGAGACTGCCACCCGGAAACAAGTTATACTATTAGCAGAAGACTCGATCGCCACGCGCACTCAAGAAAAACGCATCCTGGAAGCTGCGGGTTACGAAGTTGTGACTGCCGTAGACGGGTTGGATGCTTTCCATAAATTGAAAACTCGCGATTTTGATGCTGTGATTTCTGACATACAAATGCCCAATTTAGACGGTTTGGCCCTGACTATTAAGATTCGGGAGCAAAAAGAATACAGTGAGTTGCCGATAATTTTAGTAACATCTTTGGCATCGGATGAAGATAAAAAAAGAGGTGCTGATGCGGGAGCAAATGCTTATATTCCTAAAGGTACTTTCAATCAAGATGTGTTGGTAGAGACACTAAAAAGGTTAGTTTAGTCATAAATCATTACTCCTTGGTTATGAGGCATTTGTTATTTACTATCAATTAGCAAGGCCCAATATCCAGTGCCCAGTGCACAATTACCCGTGCATCGATGCTCATCAATGCCCAATACTTTGACTACCCGGTTACTGAGCGACTCGTGCTGAGCTAGCCACTCGCCCTGCGCGGTTTGCCCGCTCAGCTTCGCCGAAGGAAAGTAAGTCGAAGGGCAGCACAAGTGCCCTATTTCCCATTCCCCATTCCCCATTTCCCAGCAAACTGATGTTATCGCCCATTAAACTATTGTTAGTTGAAGATTCTCCAGTAGTTACGCTCGTCCTCAAACGAATTTTTGAGTCCTCGCCAGACATCCAAGTTGTAGGAACCGCTTGCAACGGATTAGAAGGACTAGAATTAATCCCCAAACTTCAGCCCCAAGTAATCTGTACGGATTTGAACATGGTACCAATGAACGGGTTAGAATTTACGGAAGAAGTAATGAAGAAATATCCGCTACCAATTTTAGTAATTAGTGCTTCAGTGCAAGCGAATGATACTCAGAATGTATTTCAACTGTTAAAGGCTGGTGCATTGGATGTTTTTCCGAAACCGATTGGCGGGTTGGTATCTGATTACGGTCGCCTCGCAAATCAATTAATAGCTAAAGTTAAAATCCTCTCAGGAGTTAAAGTATTTACACGGCATCAAAAAAAGATGTCAACAGAATATAATAATCAACTTGTAAAAATCAACCAAGCACCAGTTGCTAATTACAAATTCTCCCACGAAACTGTTAAATCTCCAACAATTAAAGTATTGGCTATAGGGGCTTCGACAGGGGGGCCGCAAGCACTGTACGCGATTATTTCTAAACTTCCGGCTAGCTTTCCCGTGCCTATAATTTGTGTCCAGCACATCAGTGAAGGTTTTTTGCAAGGATTAGTTAATTGGCTGGGTAATGAATCGAAACTGCCTGTTAAGATAGCTTCTTTTGGGGAGTTGCCACAAGCAGGTACTGTTTATTTCCCGCCCGAAAAACGTCATTTAGAATTGGACTCTCAAGGGCGATTTGTTTATTCAGAATCGGCTCATGCTGCGGGACACTGCCCTTCTGTAACGGTGACTTTTAAGTCGGTAGCTAATTTTTATAGTCGGGCAGCAGCGGGGGTTTTGCTGACAGGAATGGGTAGAGATGGTGCTGACGGAATGTTGGCTATCGCCAGACAAGGGGGGTTGACAATCGCCCAAGACGAAGCTAGCTGCATTGTCTTCGGAATGCCCAAGGAGGCGATCGCCCTCGGTGCCGCCCAATATGTTCTACCTGTCAGTGCGATCGCTCCCCTACTCCTGGCTAAATTAAAAATTTAGGACTTACCTCGCAAATTGTGCAGAATACCCCGCCCCCCGACTTGTTAAAGAAGTCGAGGATCACAGAGCGCGATCGCAACTTTTTAGTTCATTAATTACTCAAATTACTTCATTAATTACTCAAAAATGATTTTTTTTCCTAATTCCGATTATTTGATTTTGATAAACTTACCAATTACCTCGCGCAACTTATCAGCATCAAACGGCTTAGTTAAATACTCTGTTGCTCCCGCCAAACGCCCCTGTACCTTATCAAAGGCTCCATCTCGCGCTGTCAGCATTACGATCGGCAAATTCTGAAACTGAGGCAAGCTCCGCACCGTGCGGCAGAGTTCCAATCCGTCAATACCAGGCATCGAAACATCCAGCAACAAAACAGAAATTTGTTCGTGATAAATCGTTGACAAAGCATCCACTGCATTGTCGGTTACGAGAACTCGAAACTCTTTGCTTAAGGCCTGTTTAACAAGTCCTTGCATCACGACGCTATCATCAACTGCCAAAATAGTTGGTACTTGACTGCTACTTGCAGACATATTCTTCTCCCTGTTTATTTATAGTTGTTGAAAATACCAAACATAATTCCCGCCGTCATTTTTTGAGAGTTGTCTCTGTGCAATAATTGTCAACCCCGTTGGAGCGTTAGTTGAAACTTTAGCCCGGTTTTTTTTACCTCAAGCCCGAAAAAAGGGATTGGGAGAGTGGTCTATCGGCAATTACAACAGTTGCAAAATGTGCATCCGGGCCCATAAACCCTAAAAGGTCGAGTTTGAACAACTATTGTTACAAAGTTTAACATCTTACCAATCTTTTGTAATTCATCTCCTAACTGTAGTTGAACTACCGGCTAAGGCACAGCTCGGTAAAGGACACTGGTATTGTGGCACAAACCCCTCATTTAAATCTACCAGCAAGCCAGCTACCCACGATTAGACAAGTCTGTTAAAATACAATTAAACTGATTAAAAAATTATAGGTAAGCAATAGTCATATATTTTGGAAAGCGGCTTCCTCCCAACAGAGGCTCTTAGATTTAGAGAGCCGGAGGTATTCAAAAGCATAGTCAACTGGAAGTATAATTTATATAGTCTTAGATCTGGGGTGCTCTAACTCCCATAACCCAAAAGTTTCCAGATCGGTCAAGAGGTTAGTCTGAATTTGGCGCAAGCAGCCTGCGCCGAATTTGCGCCCACAGTCTCCCATTACACAATTCATAGCTTGTTTTTCTCGAAAGTATTGAGAAGGGCGGTTGCCAGCAACTAGACGGGCAGTTACACATGATGAAAGCACCCTTGCCTCTTGATAAAAAAGTGTTCAAGCTCCATAACATTGACTTGTATCAGCTTCTCGGCTCTGCTCCAGACGCTTGCTTGGACAATTTGGTAGGTTTGGCAGCTCAGATCGGCCGAACTCCTATTGCTTTCTTGAGCTTGATTGACGGTAATCGCCACTGGTTGAAGTCGCAGTTAGGTATCGATCGAACTTTGGCCCACCGTTACCTGAATTTTTGCGCTCGCGCCCTGGACCAAATTCCCGAAGAGTTCGCCGTTGGCTCAAACTCAAACTCGGAATTTGACCGGGTAATTTCCCTGCAACAACCGCCAGTTGCTCCCGAATTGGCGATCGAACTTCCTATAAATTCCTTTAAAGAACTGCCTGCCGCCATTGTTCGAGACGCTTCCACAGATGTGAGATTTGGCGAGCATCCCCTAACGGTTTTCTACCCCTTCGTGAAATTTTACGCCGGAATCCCAGTTGTGAGCTCAGAGGGGCAGATGCTGGGAGTGCTATCCGTCATGGACTCGGTGCCGCGAGACTTGACAAAAGAAACGATAGAAGCTCTCCAAGCTTTAAGTCGGCAAGTTGCGAGTTTGGTGGAGCTGCGCTGGCAATTAGTCAAAGCGCAGAAACAGTTGCCAGAGGTAGAAGATATCAGCTCGAACAGCCAGCAAATCTCGGAGTTAGTTCCTGGCTCGAACCGATCGAGCTGGTATGCGGTACATACGCCACAGAGTAGCAGGACAATATACGGAACAAAAAAGCTCCCGACGCTGGGGGAAACAGGCAAATCTCAATATGGGTGGGAAGCTTCAGCGGGCATCGGGCGCGCGGACGATACCCAACAAATCCGAGAAATTGTTGCCGCCCCCCGCGACACCTCCGATCGCCAACTAACGGCAGCATCCCTACAAGAGCGAGCTCGCTTGGGAGCCCTGCAAGCTAAAGTCGGTGCAGCCCTCGGACAAGGCGGGAAAATATCCGTCATCCTCAACCGCTGCACCGAGGCAATGGTAGAGTACCTAGACGCCACAGGGGTGAGCATCTGGACTTTCAACCCGCAGACAGAGCGGTTAGAATTGCAGGCCTATTCAGGACTTAGCAGCCAAGAGTTGGCACGGGAAATAGAAGATTGGGTGCCAACAGAAGCGGGAAACCTCCAAACGGCTCCTGTGTGCCTACTGTCGAACCCGTCTCTCTGTGCCATTGCCTATCCGCTGATTGTGGAGGAGCGGTTGGTGGGAGTGATGGCTCTGTGCAGTAGCGCTTTGGCAAGCGAGGGAGCGTTAGAAGTTCTGGGCTGCATGGCTAACGCCATCGCCGTGGCGATCGATCGCGTCACTGCCCGAGAAGAATTGTTGAGCCGCCGCGAAGCGCTGCTCTTCGGCCTCGCCAGCCAGATGCGGAATTCCCTCGACCTCGACAAAATTTTAGATACGGCTGTCAACGAAATTCGCAGCTTGTTGCAGGTTGACCAGTGCTACTTTTTGTGGTATTCCATCTCGCGAGACGGGCAGCCAAGCTTTGCAATCACCCACGAAGCGGCAAATCCCGAAGTGCAAGACCGGCTTACAGAATACCCGATCGAACAAGTAACCCTGCTGGCCGAGAAAATTTGCCACCGCCAAACGCTCCGGATCGGCGACGCTGCAACAGCACTGTGCATCGAACCGGCCACGCGAGCTTTTTTGAGCAGTCTCGGTATTGTTTCTAACCTGCTGCTGCCGCTCAAGACTCGCTCCGGTCAAATGGGTGCTGTAGTTTGCAACCATTACAGCAGCCACCGTTCCTGGGCAACGAGCGAAGTGGAATTGCTGCAAGCGGTGGTGGATCAATTGGCGATCGCGATCGACCAAGCCGAACTCTACGCCCAAACCCGCGCGGCAGCCTTAGCCGCTCAAACTCAAGCCCGCCAACTGACGGAAACTTTGCAGCAGTTGCAGCAGAAAGAAGCTCAGCTCATCCAAAACGAAAAAATGTCCTCTCTTGGTCAAATGGTCGCCGGCGTCGCCCACGAAATTAACAATCCGGTTAATTTTATTTACGGCAACTTGACTTATTGCAAGCAGTACATGAAAAATCTGCTGGATTTGCTGCACTTGTATCAAAAGCACTACCCCGAGCCTTGCCCCGAAATTATCGACAAAAACGAAGAAATCGATGTTGAGTTCATAGTGCCGGATTTGCTGAAAATTCTGTCTTCAATAGAGATGGGAACTGAACGCATCCGCCAAATTGTTCTGTCTCTGCGGAACTTCGCGCGACACGACGAAGCAGAGATGAAGCCGGTGGACATTCACGAAGGGATTGACAGCACGCTGCTGATTTTGCAGAGTCGCTTGAAGTCAAACGGGCTAGTGCCGGGAATTGAGGTGATTAAAAACTACGGCGACTTGCCGAAGGTAGAGTGCTATCCCGGACAGCTCAACCAAGTATTTATGAATATTTTGGCGAATGCGATCGACTCTTTGGAAAATCAGCCTCCACCCAAGACGATCAAAATCTCGACGGCGGTGGTGAACCCAGACTCGGAGGCTGATGAGTCAGGAAAGTCGAGGGGTCAAGTTGTGGTGATTCGGATTCAAGACAGCGGGCCCGGATTGCCCGAAAAAGCTAAATGCCACTTGTTTGACCCTTTCTTTACCACTAAACCTGTAGGCAAGGGTACGGGGCTCGGCTTGTCTATCAGCTACCAGATAGTGGTGGAAAAACACGGAGGAAGTTTGAAGTGTATCTCGGAACCGGGACAGGGAGCGGATTTCAGGATTGAAATCCCGCTAGCTCGCCCCCCTGCGAGCAAAGAATAAACCTGCGGGCGATCGCTTCCAAAAACATTTTTTAAATTTTCTTGTCAAAATGCTTGACAGATTCCCGTGTCTGGGTGTTACTATATTAAATGTTGAGACGTTGGGGCGTCGCCAAGTGGTAAGGCAGCTGGTTTTGGTCCAGCCATTCAGAGGTTCGAATCCTTTCGCCCCAGTTAAATTGTGTCAGGTCAATCAATTGTTTAACTGATTGTTTATAGTTAGCGCTTGGCAGACGAGAGACAAACCACTTCATTACTACTCACATCTTTCACCATTCTCAGGAACGGGCAAGATGCCCGTTCCACAAAGACTAGATTTTCTTGTGGAACAGGCCGGAAAGCCTGTTCCTAAAAGACTAATTGAGAATGGTGCAAGATATAAGTTATATCAATTCCGGTTGCACCGGAATGATATAGCTTTGGTTGTAGGCCACCAATGGAAACAAGTAATATCAAATCCGGTTGCATTGGAATGATTAAACCGCTGTTGACGCCTAGAAAACAGAGGAAGAGAACAGAGAGACGAATAATTCCGATGCTACCCGATTGCATCTAACCATCATTCAGTTTTTCGACTAACAGTCAACCGTCAACAGTCAACACTCAACAGTCAACAGGCCCTACTCCATATTACTGCAAAGTGCTGGGGCCACGAGCGTTTAGCCGATCGAAAACGTATCGGGAAATTGCCGGAAATGCTGTTTCGTCCTTGGCATAAGCCGGATCGTCTGCGAAAACAACTAAGATATAAATCGCGCGATCGTCTAAAGTTCTGACAAATGCCGCTTCGCTGCGGGATTTGGAAGTATAGCCTACTTTGGAACCAAAATAAATATTAGGTGGTAAAGATTCGCCCAAAAATCCTTGTATCGAGTTGAGAGGGTCATTTTTCCACGCCTTGGGGTCTAAGTCTCTCGTTAGCAAGTAAGCCATTTTGCGGCTGGCGACGCTAGAAACCGCTTGTCTAGTATAGATTTCATATATTAATCTGGCGGCTTGGTCGGTAGTTACTTGATTGCGAATCGGCACAGAAGCATCGCCCCGCAATTGCAAGTCGCGACCGATTGGCCCTTCTTGTCTTAAATAGTATATGGGATAATTTTTGGTGCTTATACGAAGATCATTGTAGCCGGCAGACTGGAAAAATGTGTTAATTTGAGTGCGCTTTTTCAGCCAGGTTTGCAACTCTTCTCCTGCGAGCCTGCCGCCGGATTTTGTATCTGTGATTTTGTCTAAAAGTCTGCTAGCAGCATCGTTGTTGGAGACGCGCATCATTTGTTCGAGGTCGTTTTTAAAGGCAGATTCTCTTTGCGTAATGAGGCCTTTTTCTATGGCTGAGTAGAACGCTGCCATCCAAAATAACTTGGCCACGCTAGCGGGAAATCGGAGAGTTTGATTTTGATATCCGGCAAAGGTGTGACTTTGGGAATTGCTGACATCAAATAAGGTAATTGATAGCCGTTCTGCGGGCAGTCCTTTGCTGGTTGCAATTTTCACAGATTCATCAACAATCCCTTGCAATTCTTGAGAGTAAACTGGATTGGGAGGTGTTTTGATGTTGTAGCTAAAGGTAGGCTCGCTTTGACGATCGGCTAAATTTTCCGATGGTTCAATTGTCGGAGGCGAGAGTGTTTCTTGAGGCGACACGGCCTGTTGAGGCAAGATGACTGGCGGTTCTGGGGCACGGCGAATTCTGAACGGTATTGTGACAATCCAACCGATCGCGATCGCCCCGGCAATTAAGCACAGGATGTTACGGTATTTTAAGCGAGAAAATTTCGTCCTGACTCGACGACGGGATTGGACAGGAGGCTGGCTGCTTTGGCGTCGTGGCCGGATTGGGCCGAGGGGCTCGATTGGGCGTCGGGCGGGAATTGGGCGCGGGCGGCGTCGGCGTTCTACTTGCATTACAGTTTTGTGCTATCAAACTCGCACGATCAGTTTATAATAGGGCGGCATCTAAATGACAAGTGTATCCATCTAGTCCGCTGTTGCCAATTTTATCGGTCTACTAGGCTGATTGAGACTTCTAGTAATTGTAAAATTTTCAGGATAGCACTGAGTTGAAGCAAAATCCTTTGAAAAACATGAGAAATTTTTGGAGTCTGGCTGTTTTGGGATTTGCGATCGTCGGCGCGAATAATTCTTTGATACCTGATGTTTGGGCATTTCAGTCTCAATCTGCTGCAGGATATGTTGTCGATCGACAAACAGCAGGACAGGGCGCGGATGTAGCGTTTTCCTTGACGGGAGAAAGCGAAAATCGGGAAATAACAAACAAGCAAACTGTTTCCAGTTTTCCGAGTATGTTGTGGGACTTCAACAATTTAGCGGAAATTTCCTATTCCGAATTGCTGAAAGTGCTGGCGAGACGACCGGACTCAAATAATACCGAGAGAGAAACCGTTGCACAACCTGAAGACATAGCACGTTTTGAACAGGTTGTACAGTATGCAAAACAACAAAATTTGCACGATCGCTCGATCGGAGAAATCGTCCAGGCGATCGCCGATAAGTTCCAAGGATTGCCCTACGCCGCGGGTTTGCTGGACAAATCCGGCGAAGAAAAGTTGATCGTAACTTTGAATAAATTTGACTGCGTTTTATTTGTAGAAACCGTTTTGGCGATCGCCAGGGGCGTAGCAGTACAAGATTACGACTATCAAAATTTTGTAAATCGCATAGAAGAACAGCGGTATTTAAACGGTAAAATGAACGGTTATTGCAGCAGATTGCACTATTTTTCCGAATGGATTAACGACAATCAAAAACGGCAAACAGTGGAAAATATCACCGCTGAATTAGGGGGAGTACCCATGAATAAAACACTAAATTTCATGAGTCAGCACCGCAGCAGTTACCCGCAAATGGTCAAAGACTATGCAACTTATCAGTGCATAGTCAGCCAAGAAGCAGACTTAGCCAAAACTACTGTTAATTACATCCCGACAAATCAGATAAAAAGTCTTTATTCTCAGTTAAAACCAGGGGATATTGTAGCGGTAGCCACGGATGTTAAAGGATTGGATGTCACCCACACGGGTTTAGTCTACCGCAATGCTGACGGCAATATGGGTTTAATTCACGCTTCGCCGGCTGGGGAGGTGACAGTTGCTTACGACTTGCACAGATATATTAGCAGAGTCGAAAGTGCGATCGGCATTGTAGTCGCTAGGGCGAAAACACCTAATTAAATTAGTTTGGACTCCTAGGGTGCATCAACTTGCATTATTTTAGCTGCCAATTCACAATTTATGTACTGATATCAAATCCGGTAGCATCGGAATTATTCATCTCTGTATTCTCTCCCTCTGCGTTCTCTGCGCCCTCTGCGGTTAAATCATTCCGATGCAACCGGAAACGATATGACGCACCCTACCAAGTATAGAAACCGGGTTTTTTGCCGAATTTGCGGATGGCAACCCGTCTTTTTGTAAAAAAACCCGGTTTCTGGGCCCATGCGTCAGCCTCAAATCAATTGACAATTTCGCTGCGAGATACCTTACTCTTTCTAGCAGGATTTGGCGTTAATTCCGGCGGCGAAACTTGAACACTTCCCCACTCATTCACAAAGCTTTTCAGCAAAACCTCTTGCTGAGTGCGAAATGTCTCGACATTTGCCCCTCCATTCATAATCACAAACCACACAGTTTCTTGTTTTTGAGTTGGCAGCGCTCCGCCCAAAGCGCTAACATTATCCAACGTGCCAGATTTGACCACTGCTAATTTGGGAAGCGCCCGTTCTGCCAGTATTCCTTCATCTTTCCCAACTACAGTTAAGACATCCGCAACTGTCATGCTGTAAGGTTCTAGATAGCGTTCTAAAGCTATAAACAACGCGCAAGCAGCCCGGGGAGAAATGAGATTTTCTTCGCTCAATCCCGAACCGTTGACGAGTTGAATTTCGGCCGGAGGAACTCCGGTTGCTGCTGCTGCTTTTTGCGCGACTGTTTTGGCGCCGCCGACAGTATCCGCTAGCATATCTGCCATGAGATTGTTGCTGTACTGATTCATTTTTTTGATCAGTTCAGCAAGGGGCAAAGAATAATGTTTGACTAAAGGCTGCACCTCGTTGGGAGATGCGGGCAAAACTTTGACAGTACCCTCAATTGCTATTTGGGGTTTTGGCGTATTGGGAGGCAGGGTTTGATACTGGGCGGCGGCTTCACTGGGCCAGATTTGACTGTTCAATCCTTGTTTGAGCAATTCTCCCGATTTGAGGGGATCGAGTTCAAAGTTCATGTAAAACTTATCGACAATTATCAAATTGCCACTGACTCGCTTGATGCCTTTTTGATTTAAGGCGTTACCAAGGGCGATCGCCTCTTCCCAGACAAACAACGGATCTTCGCTTCCCTGAACAATTAAAGATCCTTTTAATACGCCGTTTTCAATTTTTCCCGTTGTACCAATTAAGGTGATAAATTGATGTTCCGGGCCGAATTGTTGCAGCGCTACGAGAGATGTTGCTACTTTGGTAATAGAAGCGGCGGACAGAGGAACGGTACCTTGATGATTGGCTAGCAAAGTATTGCCAGATTGCATCCAAACGCCTTGGTTTTCTTTGGCAAAACCTTGGGCTGCCAACCCGTTGAGATATTGCTGGATTTTGGTATTTGTGGGGGTTTCGGGATTGGTAGCAGAGACTATTAAGGGCTGAGGCTGACTTGGTTTAACTGGTGGCGGGGAAGATTCAGCTACAGGAGAGGGAGATGCAAGTTGAGGTGATTCAGTAGCTGCACATCCGGCAATAATTGTGAGAAGGGCGATCGAACTCGCGGCAGTCAAGTAGCGGTTTTTCAGCATTACTTTAATTTTTTTCATCAAATGTACGATCGTCTGTTCGGCACGCCCGATGGAAAGTTTAGCATTCTTCTCGCGCGTGGGGCGAGCCTCCGGATCTGCATTACCAAACTCCCGAACCGCTAAAATTGCCTATCTTCTTCCTTCTCCATCTTTCTTCGCGCACTTCGCGTCTTCGCGGTTCGTTAAATATATCTCCTTGAAATGCTTCGGAAACCCATCTTCAGCGCCTGGGTCCTTCACCCCAGGCCGATCGCTCTCACAAATTTAAGGGTAAACTGGTTTATCAAAAAACTGGGTTGAAAACCCCGTCCTTCTAGGACGGCTTTAATTGTAACTTTTCATTACGCCATACTCCGTTTTGTGCTGATTGCGGTAGCATAAGAGTGGAGGTAGAGCCATGCTCGTTTTTGAGTTTAAATCTTACGGAAAATCAAGTCAGTTCAAAGCAGTAGACGAAGCAATTCGTACCGCTCAATTTGTCCGCAATAGCTGTTTGCGCTATTGGATGGACAATCCCAAAAAGAACAAATACGACTTGAATAAATATTGTGCTGTACTGGCAGCTACGTTTCCGTTTGCTGACGAACTCAACTCAATGGCAAGACAATCAAGTGCTGAACGTGCTTGGGCAGCTATCTCCCGATTTTACGAAAACTGCAAGAAGAAGATTCCTGGTAAAAAAGGGTATCCAAAGTTCCAGCGAGACTGTCGCTCGGTAGAGTACAAGTCAACCGGATGGAAGGTTGCAGATGACAGAAAGTCGATAACTTTCACGGATAAAAAAGGAATTGGCAAACTCAAACTCAAAGGCACACGCGACCTGCATTTTTACCAAATCAACCAAATAAAACGGGTTAGATTGGTAAAACGTGCGGATGGTGTGTACGTCCAGTTCTGTATTGATGTTGACCGAAAGGAAAATACAGCGCCGACAGGTAATACTATTGGATTGGATGTCGGGCTAAAAGAATATTACACCGATTCAAACGGAATCAAGGTTGAAAATCCTAGGTTTCTGAGGAAAGGTGAACGTGTTCTCAAACGCAGTCAACGTCGGGTATCTAGAAAAGTCAAAGGTTCAAAGAATAGAGGCAAAGCTCGACAGATTCTTGGTAAGCGCCATCTCAAAATAAGCAGGCAACGTAAAGACCATGCCCTAAAGTTGGCAAGGTGCGTCACTCAGTCCAACGACTTGATAGCCTACGAAGATTTGAGAATCAAAAATATGGTGCAGAATCACTGTCTCGCCAAGTCTATTAACGACGCATCTTGGTATCAATTCCGTGTCTGGCTTGAATATTTTGGAAAAGTATTCGAGCGGGTAACGGTTGCGGTAAATCCGCAATATACCAGTCAAGAATGCTCTAGTTGTGGTGAAATCGTCAAAAAAACTCTATCTACTAGAACCCACGCTTGTAAATGTGGGTGCTTGTTAGATAGAGACGAGAACGCAGCTAGAATAATCCTAAGTCGGGGATTGAGTACGGTAGGGCATACCGGAACTCTTGCACTAGATGCAAATAACGCTTCGGGAGAATTGTCCTCTACTTTCGTTGGAGAAATCCAATTAGAGCAAGTCAGCTCGTAGATAGAAGAATCCTCATGCCTTCAGGCCCAGGAGTGTCAACCAGGCATACTCCCTATACTCAGCGGCACCATTTCGCCGTGCATCGTCAGGCCTAATAACATCGGGCCGCCCGGTCGGATCAACTCTCCTGTAAGCGCGCAGCGTTCCTCCTGCTGTGCTGTGGCATTAATGCTGGCTCGAATATCCGATCGAGAAAACATCTGCCGATACTCTCCAGACTTCTGCTGCACGTAATTCCAGAGCAAATCTCGAATCAAAGCTTGATAGCCTTGATTGCCCGCGAGCTCTTTAAGTCTCTCTTTGAGTTCTCTTTCGAGTCGAATGCTGGTCACTTCCATTTCGGTGGTTGAGGTTCTAGGTAGGGTATGCATAATTTTTTCTCCGTGACGGGTGGACATATGTGTAATATCAGTGTAGTATGTTTACAGCTAGATTGAAAGCCTCTTAACCACCTTCTGCCGACTTTGAAATTTCTCCCCACCTACTCCAGCTATCAACTGAAGTGCGATCGCCCCACGGGTCGCTCCGAGTCGTTATGGCACGTCTTTAGCACGGGTTTTGCGACTGTTGCAGCGACTTCGTGGGCGGGCTTGGGCCTAAATAAACACGGTTATAGTGGATTAGGAGAAATTGCAGAAATTAATTACAACGAGGTAGACCAGCACGGTCTGCAAGTGGCACAGCCAGATCGAGAGACGCGAAGCGGGAGGTACAGCTAAACGACTGTACCAAGACAGGATGAAAATTTGCATGAAAGCAGTTTTTCTAGCCCCCGCTTCTAAGTAAGAGAAGCGGGGGCATTTGATTGGATATTTGATAAATTCGATCGGCTTGGGGAACTGGCAAAAAATCAGATGTAGCCAATGCTGACGAAGCAACCAAAATTCAAAATCGACAATCTAAAATCTAAAATCTAAAATCTAAAATCTAAATGAGGAGGAGCAAGCCGTGAACGTAGTAACTGATGTATTGAGGCAATCTGTGGTGGTGTTTTCTCAGAATTACCTACCGATGAGCCGTGTCAACATCAAACGGGCGATCGTACTGTTGGTAACAGGCAAGGCTGAACCTCTGGATTTTAGCATTGGCAACGGCTGGTTGGTGCGATCGCCCAGCACCAGCATCCACGTACCCGAACAAATCCGCTTGACTTTTGGTAACAGGGAACGCCTGTGGAAAGTACCCCCGGTTAATCGCCGGGAAGTTCTGCGCCGCGACGCTCATTCTTGCCAATACTGCGGTAGCAATCGGCATTTGACGCTGGATCACGTCATGCCTCGATCGAAGGGCGGCCCGCATACTTGGGACAACGTGGTGACTGCTTGCGAACGGTGCAACTCTCGTAAGGGCGATCGAACTCCCGTAGAAGCTGGAATGACTCTGCGAACTAAGCCGAAGGCCCCCATACACCCCACTGTTGCTTTTGCCGAACTGTTTTGGCACGAATATCAAATAGGGGAATAGGTAATGGGAAGAATTTTAGATTTTAGATTTTAGATTTTAAATTGATGCGTAATTCTCATCTAAAATCTGCCCTAACTCCCAATTCCCAATTCCCGATTCCCAATTTTCAATTACCAATTTTCAACTTTCAATTCCAAATTTAGGGCTGTCAATATGCTGAAGTTGACTTACACTGAAACGGGCTTTAACCTAGAGCGTTTGGCTCAATCTCCCGAACAGTTAGTGGCGCTGCGAGTTGTGCTGGCTATGCGAGTTGGTCAAAGCATCAGCGTCGAACCGAGCACTGCGGCATTTTTGCTGCCCGCGAATTTGTCGGCGCTGCCTCTGTTGGAATCTGAGGCGCGCCGAAACGACAACGATGCGATCGCCCTTTGTGTTGCTGATGCTGACTTTGTAGAAGTGACTCTGCGCGGTACGTGGATTTCTGACGCGTCTGAGGGGGCCCAGGGCGTGTTTGCGACTGTTTTGGGCGATCGGGCGGAGTTCTTGCTGCTCAAACTCTGGCTGGAAACTCAGGCTGCTGCGGAGGTTGTCGGGGAAGTCGGCGATTAATATCGGATGTGGAAGGAAGAGGGAAGAAGGAAGAAGGAAGAAGGAAATATTTCTTCATTTCCCACTCCCCCACTCTTCCCATCTCCCCTCTGCCATAACAGACAATTTATATGGGTAGCAGAGCCGGAAATCGCTCATTTTAGGGCGTATAAATTATGTTGAAGTAAATTCCCTTATCTTGCAGATTGTCGCCTTTATCGCTAATTCTCACCAAAGGAAAAGCGTAATCTACGCGCAGGTTCACCCGCTGTATCGGTTCCCAGATTACCCCTAAACCTAAACCTGCTAAAAAGGTCTGATTGGTTAATGTATTAGGATTGTTCGCAACGTTCCACACCGTACCCGCATCCAAAAATGGAGCCAATTGAAGTTTGGGATTTCCCGAAGCATCGCGCTGCAAAGTAATCCGATCTTCGATCGAAACTCTGAAGCCGTTATCCCCAGAACGGACATTTTGGCGGTAGCCGCGCAAAGATTGCCCGCCGCCAATTACAAATTGCTGGGAAGGCAACAAACTATTAGCTGACAACTGTAAGTCTGCCTGCAAAATTAATAAATGTTTGTCATTCAATCGCTGTACTCGCTGCACTTGACCCAGCCAACTCAAAAATTGTCCGTCGGGATCGGAACCTTCGTTTTGAGTAGCATCAAACAAGCTAGTGCCGATCGTAAATTGCGATCGCAAGGCCCAAGCACCCTGCGGGTCACGCCGAATGTAGTCCTGTCCCAGCTTAATTGCGCTCGTAGTGGTGACACCATTGGAGTCCGGGCCGATGCCAAAAGGAACCGGTTCGCCGGCGACAAAAGTTCTGCCTGTCTGATAAGTAAAACCAGCAGACAAGGCAAATTCTTCGATCGGCGTTCTCCGCAGCGGCTGGCGGTAACTAACTTCAAATAAATGCGATTTTCCCGAAATGTCAGCACGGTTAAAAGGTGGTTGTACGATACTGTTGCGGTTCGGTGCCGCCCTCAATTGCAAAGTGCCGTTCATCGCATTTAGCGGCACGCGATAGCTGAAATCAAACACGTCTGAATCGCCGAGCGATCTGTAATAAGCCGCTGCAAGTTCGTCGCCATTTCCTGTTATATTGCGGTGCCGCAAACTAACTCCCAATCTTTCGGAACCGACACTGGGAGGCGAGTAATTGTCAATGCTGAAACTAGGTTGAAACGGATTAGCTTCCGAGACTCGGACGATCAGAATGCTCTCGCCTTCATTATCCCCAGCCCGCAGACTGGCTTCTACATTGTCAAATAAAGGATCGACCCGCAACAGCCGGAGTTGGTCTTCTAAGGAAGCTGTGCTTAAAGGCATTCCAGCACCGAGTCGAATCCGGCTGCGGATGTAACTTGGATTCAATCTTTTAGTTCCTTCTACCTCTATTCGGGCTAGCTTGCCTTCAATAACTTGAATTTGGACTACCCCTGCGGTGATAGTTTGGGGCGGCAAGACTGCTCTCGAAGTGATGTAGCCACGATTGAGGTAAATTTCGGTAATTTTGTCGGCGATTTGTTTGAGCTGTTCTAGGGTGGTAGAACGGCCTTCTAACGGGTTGACTAAGGCATTAATTTCATCTTGGCTTAAAATTGTGCTGCCAACTACTTGAATTTTCTGCACCTCAATTGGTGTATTCGGCAGCGTTGGGGGAACTGGCGACGGGGGCCCCGGCGCTACTGTGGGCGGTACTTGGGGAGGTTCTGGGGAAGGCTGGGGGGCCGGTTGCAGAAATCGATCGCGATTTGGATCGGGCTGCGTCGGCGGCGGTGGCAGGTTTGGAGGCAGCGAGGGTTGGTTCTGGGCTAAAACATGATTGCAATCTAGCTGGTTCTGACATTGGGGCTGGTTGTCAACCAGATTTTTTGGTTCGGGCAAGATGCCCGCACCACAAGCAGTTTCATCGATTGTGGAACAGGCATCTTGCCTGTTCTCGGCGGGGTTCGATGGTGTTTCTAGTTCAGGGTTGGTCTCGATCGCATCGGGAAGCTGATTTAAGTTTGTTGCTGTTTCATCCTGCTTGATTTCCAGTTTTTGCAGGGCTAATACTTGATTGCCCGTATCTGCTGAGTTGTCAGCAGCGACGGGCAACTGAGAAATATCCTTTGTTTGGGATATAGCTTTATTGGCATAAAAGCAAGCCATCGGCAGCGCAGTTAGAAGTGAAATCCCCAACCGAAATAGTGCAATATTTGCATTCGGGCGCATAATTAATAATTTCTCTAAAATAAGTTTGTCGGCTGCTTGACTATGCCAGTTTATCATTAAGTATTAGGCGAAATTTGACCATCAAAATTTCCACCGCCCGCCTTTCAATATGCCAGAAGTCCGAACTGCCGATCGGTACAAAAATTTTAATTTATTTAGGACGATCGACCAAACAACCCGCAACAGCCAAAAATCATCTGGGGCGCTGCCAAATACCGCGCTCGAAACCGAGTTTTTCGTACTTGCTGCACCAGTCATACCATTTTAGATTTTAGATTTTAGATTTTAGATTTTAGAATTGGCAATGACTTATGGCTATCAGGGTTTGGGGCACGGGCCTACCGTTGCATTCTTTGCGTGAAGCTGGTGTCGAATTATTTTCTTGTGATAGGTGTTAACTCACTTGCGACTAAGGGTTCTTGGGCTATTTTGCCGAGTTCGACTGAGTTGAGCACTGCTGACCACTCGATCGCTAAACTGGCATCGCTGGGAGACTCGATACGCAATTGAGCTAGAGTTGCCAGGTACTCGTACCAGAGATTTTGTTGGGCGAAGATGCTGAGCTTGGTGCGATCGGGCGATCGATCCAACTCTGTTTTCACGGTTGGGGCGAGTGCGGTGCGGTTGATCCACCCGGAAACGAGAACATCATCTGTTGTATTTTTTGGGTTGCATTTGATAGTAAAGTACCATTGATAGTTTTTGCCAACTTCTAGGGCTGGCGAGTTTTCATCGGAGCCGAGGCTGACGCTAACTACACCTGCACGGCTAGTTACCATGCGAAAACTTTTTTTGTATAGTGTTTTGTCCCTTTCGTCTGCTAACTCAAACTGAACTGTTTTGTCGATGGCTACGGGAAGGTAGTAGAAAAATGTCGGTTTTGCTGATATGGTTTGCCCCATAGTTGATTGGGGAATCAAGGCAGTTAAGGCAGTTGTGGCCGTGGGGCATTCTAAGCCGCGGGTTCCTCCCCCTTCCCGCCTTCCGGGTACTCCGTCCTCCGGCGGTTGAAAGCTATTCCACGCGGCTCCTAATTGCTGGCTGTTCGGTCTGCTTCCGCTTGCTTGGGCGGGTTGAACTGTTTGCCAGTTGAGGGGTAGCTGCGGTGGTGAGGCGCGCTGGACAATGTTGGCGGGGCTGTTGAGAGCCTCTGCTGGTATTAAAAAACTACCGGCGGCAACTGCCTCTAAAGACAGAATTAAGGAAAGAGCACCGATATTTAGAGCAGACTTCAAAGCCATGACGAACCTGCCTTCTGATGAACCTAGGAACTTTATCTCACGGTTTTATTCTATCCAAGGTTTTGACGGATATAGTAATCTCTTGTACTTAATTTATATCTTCAGGCAGATACGATTATTTGGGTCGCTCTGATCAACATAGAATTCTCTGTCGCGTTTGTCAGTGGTAGCTTAGTAGTTATACTTAATTCCATTCACGGCAGCAGGTTGGGTTGAGCTTGTTAAACCCAACTTTGACAAAGACTAATATTCCGGGTTTTTTAACTCAGACAAGAGGCTACAAGGGGTCTTTTCCTAACAACACCCAGTTAATGCGTCAGTCCTGGATATCAGGAAACTCGGCAATTTTGCTGGTGAACCTCAAGCGATCGGCTACAAGTTACAAATCAGTTTTTGTGTACAATACCGGCAAGAAATTTAGCATGAATCTCGATTCACCTGTTCTCTCGGACAAACAGCCTTCGGGGCTGCGGATGGTAAGACCCATCGGGGTTTTGGCACTGCACGGCATTGCTTTTTTAGGAAATAGGTTGTTCGCTGTCGATCGCGCCGAAGGGCTGCTATTGGAGATCGATCGAGAAACTGACAACACTACTGTTTTGAATCCTTATCACACGCCTAAGTTTGCCGGCGCAACGGGGCTGGCTATTTCGGAAGATACTCTCTGGTTTGCGCGGGATGAGGATATTTGTTGCTGTCGGGGCGCAATTCGGGACGGGGCGATAACTGAACTCAAGCCGGAACATTTTGTTTCGCTTTCTTATCCTGCTGACGGCATTGCTGTTTGGAAATCTACGCTTTATGTGACTTGCCAGAGATTAGCCGCGATTCTGGTTTTTGACCTGAAAACTGGTCGGGAAATTACTCGGTTTTATGCTCCCGGTATTGGGGTAGAAAATATCACTGTCCGGGATGAGGAACTTTGGGTTTGCGACAAGACTGAGCAAACTGTTTACTGTTTGGAACGGGGAACTGGGGAGATTAAATTTAGCGTTTTGACTCCCTTTGAGTCGCCTTCGGGTTTGGCTTTTCACAAGGATTCGGAAACCGGGGAAGATGTTCTGTACGTGGCTTATGCCGGGGATGAACTTTACATCCGGGATGACCCGAATTCGGAAGATCCTTTTCAGTTGACGAAGCGCGATCGCACTTTTATTCAGCCTTTGTCTTTTCACTACAATGAAGCCGAGCGCTACGCTTTGTCAAACGGTTTTTTGATGGAAATGTCTTATGTGGAGGAACTGTCTCCCCTCGATGAGGTAGAAATCGAAAATTTGGAGTGGCGGATTGCTTTGCCTTCGCAAACTCACCGACAAAAGGTCAGGAAAATTACGCCGATTGGAATGCCTTTTACTGAGGAAATTCAGGAAGGGGAACGGGTGGCGGTGTTTAAGTTCGATCGGCTGCACCCTGGGGAACGCCGAATTTTTGGCTGGAAGGCTTTGTTAGAAGTTCGATCGATTAAGTATCAGTTGTCGCCTCGGGATGTCGAAAAGAGTCCGAAGCTGTCGCCGGAGTTTGCAGCTAAGTATTTGGTTGATAATGACAATTTGGCGATGGATACGGAGATTGTGCGATCGGCTGCTGTGGCTGCCATTGGCTCGGAAACAAACATTCTCAGGCAATTGCTGAGCATTCGCAATTTTGTTTACGATCAACTTTCTTACGGAATTAGACCTCACATTGACACTCCCGATATTGTGCTGCGCCGCGGTATCGGTTCCTGCGGCGAATACGTGGGACTTTTGTTAGCTTTGGCTAGGTTAAACGGGATTGCTTGCCGCACGATCGGCCGCTACAAGTGTCCGGCTTTTGGTGACAGAAAAGGTGTGTCGCTGGAGCCGGATTTCAATCACGTTTGGCTGGAATTTTACATTCCAGGTTTTGGCTGGGTGCCAATGGAATCTAATCCTGATGATATTCAAGACAGAGGCCCTTATCCGTTGCGATTTTTTATGGGTTTGGCTTGGTATCACGTAGAAATTGGCAAGGGAATCCGGTTTCAAGGTCTCACCAGCGGCGGTCTTCCTTTAAACAAGGAGGAGGTTTCCGTGGGGAGTCTGGCAATTAATCATGTGAGGTTTACAATTTTGGAAGAGTTGCCAGCAGTTTGAAGGGAGTGTTAACTGTTAACAGTTAGCAGTCTATATTCAACTGTTAATTGTTAACATTTTTAATCTAAAATCGAAAGTAGAAAATGTAAAATCAGAGGAAGAGGGGTTGTGGAATTTTCGATTGCTAATTTTCTCGTTTTAGTGGCCTTTGTACTGCTGGTGACGGTGACTGGCGGGGTCGCTTATTTGACTTCTGTTGAGTGGCGCGATCGCAGGCGGTTAGATAAGGCTAAACGGAAAAAAAAGTAGCTTTTGGCTGTTGACAAATTGCATCTTTTATGATAAAGAACAAGGCGACCTGGTTGGGTCGCCTTGTTTTTTGATTTGAGGTATAGCAGAAGGAAGTTCGGCAACGGATTGTGTAACGGATGTAACGGATGTCAGGAAGAAGGAAGAAGGAAGTTCGGCAACGGATTCTGTAACGGATGTAACGGATGTCATGAAGAAAAAAGTTCGGCAACGGATTGTGTAACGGATGTAACGGATGTCAGGAAGAAGGAAGAAGCAACAATCGCAATGGTTTGAGCAATTGAAAATCTCCTAATTGGCTTGGCGGTTGCTATATTTTCACCGCAGATAAAAACAAGTTCGGTAACATAAACATTTTAGGTTTGTAGTGAGGACTTGAGTCCTAGTAGTTTTATGAGACTCAAGTCCTGACTACAAAACAATTGGATTGCATTCGTTCGATCGCACATAAGTTGACATCCGCCCCGACCGTCGCGGACGGGGATTCCCAAACCTCACGATTTGAATTTCTGCTTCTTCGCAACTGCCTCCACCCTACAAGAGATTTGGTCTTATGTTCGCTCTCGCGCACTAACCCCGCAAGAGAAAGCGGTTTTTACGTGTCGAATACCAAACGGAATTCTTCTCCTGTGTTGATTCTAGGGATGTTTACCATTGCCCTATCGTCTTTTCCCGGTCTACCGATTTTGCTTCGCCGCCAGCACCTCGGGCTGAACTTCGCTCGTATAGGCTGTTTGATCCATCGTCTCGGGTGGGTCGTTGACCAATTATATTGTAATATAAAGCCGTCCTAAAAGGACGAGGTTTCTACCCAATTTTCTGATGATTCACGGGCGAGACGCCCGCGCCACAATAAACACACCACAACGAACACACAGGAAAAAAGGGATTTTGGAGTTGATATTTTAAGTCCACTGTCGGAAAAATGTATTTTCTTCCCAAGCGGCGGCGGTGCGTTTTTCAAGTGCTGCCATTTCTGTTGTGTTTAGGGGTTTGAATGCTTGGGCGACTTTGAAGTTTTCTTCTAATTGCTTTACTGAGTCGGCGGCGATGACGCAGCAGTGCACGCCGGGAAGTGAAAGCGTGTAGCCCATTGCTTGGTGCATTCCATCTAAAACACCGTTCTGAAATAATTTGCCGTAAGCTGGTATTTTCATGGCTATGACGCCGATGTTTTTGGCTTTGGCCACTGGTAAAGCGCTGGTAACAAAGGAGCGCGGATGGTGTTTTTCGGCGGCGTTGAGGGAGATTAATGTTGTGTCGAAAGGATAGCGCTGCAAGCCTGTGGCAATGATGGCTGGTTCGTGGTGTCCGGTGATGCCGGAAAAACGAATTATTTTTTGCTGTTTGGCTTCTTCGATCGCCTTTATTGCTCCTTTGGCACTGAAAATTTGGTCTAATTCTGTTTGGAATGAGACGTGGTGGAGTTGCCACAAGTCTAGCCGATCGGTTTTCAATCTTTTGAGCGATCGCTCTAAGTCTCTCCACGCGCCGTCTCTGTCTCTGGCGGCGGTTTTTGTGGCTAGGAATAGGCGATCTCGATATGGTGGCAAAACTTTGCCTAAGTTTTCTTCGCTAGGCCCGTAGTCGGCGGCCGTGTCAAAATAGCGAATGCCTAGTTCGATCGCCCGTTCAATTTGCGCCGCCGCTTCTGCTTCTCTTCCCGGCTGCGACAGCGGTGTTTGTCCGGCCCCTCCCAAACCGAAAATCGGCACTTTCACCCCGGTGTTGCCTAACAGTCGTTCTGGCATTTTTACTGTGGCGGCCGCCTGGTTATTGGGTGTGGCTGCGATTTCCCAATCCTGCTGTTCGATCGCCTTAGCACCTGCAATGCCGCTGGCAACAGCTATACTGCTCAATATAAAATTGCGGCGAGTCTTTTTGCGGGTCATTATTTCCGTCTCCTCAGAATATGTGAGTAGAATTTAACCGCGTTTGTGAGAACACAATAAATAGATTGTTACTGCAAATCGGATAATTTTCCCCCTCTCCGAGGGAGGAGATGGCAGGGGAAAAATTATCTATGTGCCGATCGACTATTGGTCAATTATCCATGCGCGAATCAGTTCGTTTATCTGTTCTGGTACTTCGTCGTGGGGACAGTGACCAGCTTTGATAAAGTGTTCTGTCAACTGCGGATAGTGTTTGCGAAATTTGGCGCTTCTTTCTGTGGAATTCATCCACGGATCGCCTTCTCCCCACAGCATTAGCAACGGGCAGGTTAATTGACTAAGTAATACGTCAATTTTTTCGCCTTGGGGTGTTCGGAATACGGACGCGAATACTTTGGGGGCACCGGGATCGCAGGAGGGAAGGTAAATTTCTTCTACTAATTGGTCTGTAACCGCGCTTTGGTCGAGATATACTTTTTCTAGGGTTTTCCGAATTGTCGATCGCTGGCGCACGTACTGGAACAGCAGAAAACTTGCCCAATCTTGCTGAAATAAGGTTTTAGCTACTGCAGATATGGCTTTTTGCAAGGGCGGGGCTTCGGGTGCGGGCTGCGGTTCGCTGAAGGGGCCGGCGCTGTTGATTAATATCAGTCCGGCTGCTGATTCGGGGCGCCCGGCTGCTACACACAAGGCGGCGTAGCCTCCGAGTGAGTTGCCGGCTAGTACGGCGGGCCGGCCGATGATGTTGGTGATAAAATCGTGGAGTTGGTCGCGCCAGAGGTCGCCGCTGTACTGCAATTCTGGTTTTGCCGATCGCCCGAATCCCAAAAGGTCGATCGCCCACACTTCAAAGTCTTTGCTCAGGCCGCTGATATTTTTGCGCCAGTGGTCTGTGGAGGCTCCAAAACCGTGAATTAACAGCAGGGGAGGGCGTTCTGGATGCCGATCGCTGGATCGAACGTAGTATACTGAATGCCCTCGCCACTGCCAGTAAGTGCCAGCTATGGGGGCTGCAGTTATGGCTGGGGTTGCTTGCATAATGTAAAGAAATAATTATTTACTTTAACTATTGTATCGCGACATTCAGATTTATATAGTTGGAACAACGCCCCGGAGTTTCGCCAGCAAAGGATAGGTCAATTTGGGCGAGTTGGGAGATCGCGCTCGCCCGCACTCAGGCTTAATAAGTTTTGTAACGAATATTGATTTTGTGAGGGGCGCAGCAATGGGAGATATTTGGCCCGATCGCATTTGGGGAAATAAATCGGGTTTGGGCTGCAACATACCTAGGTATGATGATTTGGCTGTTTGGCGGCCACATCAAGTTCTGGGCGATGGCGCTTACCCAGGGGCTGCGAGGGTCGAACCTGATGGGCGAGGGTGAAGGGATCGACTTTTTTATAGTTATTTCCGAGCTTTTCAAGGTGGGGATCGTTTGTTAGGTAGCTGTTGACGGCTTAGGGGATGCAGCTAGCCGTTTGGTTGCTAGTTGGCAAAAGTCAAACTCAAAAATTTCGCTGCTAGGAGAACTTATAAGTAAAATTACTGATGGTTCTCTGCAGAAGTTTCTCAGAATCGCTGAATATTTTGTGACGTTGTTTGCTGTTCTTAATTGCTTTGATACTCTAAGATAGAAGTAGAGCAGCGCAGCTCAATTAATTAGCATTTTGAATACTAGGGAGCCAACTATGCAGGGTGTGAACTTTATCCACCTGAAAGTTAGGGAGTTTTCTGAGTGATTGCTATTTCACCTCGTCCCGTCGGACGCAATTGGATTACGATTAGCTTCGCTTCTACTCTATACCTTTGTCCTATTTTGGATCTGCTCCTAGCAGAAGTGCCAGATTTCTGGCAAGCGGAATTGCGGTTGGGGCTTCAAGAAGCTTTGGTAAATGCTGCTAAGCATGGAAACAAATTAGATCCCGGTAAAACTGTGGGAGTCCGTTTTTCGATCGTCCAAAACCAATATTGGTGGGTGATATCGGATGAAGGTTCTGGCTTTAAGGCTCCTTGCAGTTGCAACCTTTATACCGATGATTGCGACAGTCTCCTCACAGAGGAGGTTGCAGATAACTCTGGACTACCCCATGTGGAACAGGAATGTGGTAGGGGGTTGTTTATTCTTTACCAAATATTCGATCGGGTAGAGTGGAATTCTGAAGGTACAGAGTTACGGCTGTGCAAAGCACTGGCCAGTCCCTACCGACTGCCTCGCTTGCGCTAGCACCGCTATGAAAGCAGCAGTTTTCACCTCCGCTAGACCGGGAAATTTTTTCGTTCTCGGGCTCAAGCTTGCAGTGAGAATTTGAACGCTATGGCTATTGATAGCTGATCGTAATGCAAAATGTGAGTTTTGAGTTAAAAAAGTATAAATCTTTTCAACTCACAATCGCGCTGCTCGATCTAGCGGCGCGATTGTCTAAATTTTGAGCGACTAATCAAGTCAAAACTCCCAACCGCCCAGCGTTACGAAAAACGAAGCAATCTAATTATTTGCCGTGGGTGGGGCAGGGAGGAGCAGATATCGATCGATCCAGCCATCCTGCTGCTTGGTTTAAGCGCGGGAGAGCTTCTTCGGGCTGTTTTTTGAGCAAAAAGACCAAAGCGGCCGCAGCTTGCTCGCAGGCCCGCGCGGAACGGTTGGCTTTGAGGCGGTGCCAATCTTTTTCGCCGATGGCGAGGCGCGCGGCGAGAGCTTGGGCTAGTTCTACCGTGCTCAGCTCGTTGAGGTTGACAGTTTGGGTTGTTTGTGTAGTTTCAAGCATAATTGGCAATTATACGGATTTGGCTGCCGTTTCTGAATTTAAAAAATATACTGCATATAATAACAACTTAATTGGAAATCGGTTTTTTTTATTATTATTGTCAGGTTTGCAGATCGAAATGCCTCAACAGCCGTCAGAGTTAAATCCCGAAGAGCAAGAAAGTGAGTTTGTTCAAGCGCTCGCAGCAGTTGAGCGATCGCTCGCAGCAGTCAAAGAACGGTACACTCAAATTCAGGTCGATCGACAGCGCCAAGTCGAACTCGGCCATCGCCGCGAAGAAATCCGCCAGTCGGGGCGTCGAAATCCATTGCCGCAACTCAAAAAAGAATTGCGGGAAATTGAGCAAGAATTGGAAACTATCGAGTTGAATTTAGAAAGCAGCCTGTTTTCGTGGGGAAGCATAAAACAACCTTTTTGGCAAGCAGTTCGGTTTGGGGGACTCGGCATTTTGATCGGTTGGATTTTGAAATCCTATGCAGGTTGAAGGATGTTGGGATTTATGATTTTTTTTAATGAACCGCAGAAATTCACAGGCGGGACGCCTGTTCCACAGAGGACGCTGAGTCAGAGAAAATAGAGAAATATGGTGCAAAATATTAAATAAACAGGAGTGGATATGACAAATCAACGAATTGCAGCGATTTTGCGCGCAGGTGAACCCGACGAAACTGTAAGTGTTCAAGGTTGGGTTCGTACCAAACGCGAATTGAAAGAATTTGCCTTTGTCGAAGTCAACGACGGTTCGGCGATGGCTAACTTGCAAGTAGTCATAAGTTCCGATTTGCCAGATTTTGAAAATGTACTGAAACAACTGAATACAGGTGCATCTCTAGAAGTGTCGGGAGTGCTGGTAGCATCTCCAGCAAAAGGACAGCGAATTGAGTTGAAAGCCTCACAAGTACAAGTTTACGGCGATGCAGACCCGCAAACTTATCCGCTGCAAAAAAAGCGCCATTCCTTTGAATTTTTGCGGACAATCGCGCATTTGCGACCGCGCACAAACACCCACGGTGCTGTTTTTCGAGTCCGCAATGCTTGTTCGGCGGCGGTACACCAATTTTTTCAAGAACGTGGTTTTTTGTGGGTTCACACTCCGATTATTGCTGCTAGCGACTGCGAAGGTGCGGGGGAAATGTTCGCCGTTACCAACTTTGATTTAAAGAATGTGCCGCGCACGGATTCGCAAGAGGTTGATTATGCTAAAGACTTTTTTGGAAAGCGCGCCTATTTAACAGTTAGCGGCCAGTTGGAAGCGGAAGTTATGGCGATGGCTTTCGGCAATGTTTACACTTTTGGCCCGACTTTTAGAGCGGAAAATTCTAATACTTCGCGGCATTTGGCGGAGTTTTGGATGATTGAACCGGAGATGGCTTTCTGCGATTTGCAGGGAGATATGGATTTGGCTGAGGCGTTTTTAAAGTACATTTTTAAATACGTTTTGGAGCGTTGCCCGGAAGATATGGAGTTTTTCAACGAACGCATTGACAAAACGGTTTTGGCTACTGCTGAAAATATCATTAATAATCAGTTCGAGCGGATTACTTATACCGAGGCGATCGCACTTTTGGAAAAAGCAGACAAAAAGTTTGATTTTCCGGTAAGTTGGGGCTTGGATTTGCAGTCGGAACACGAGCGTTATTTGGCTGAGGACTTGTTTAAAAAGCCGACAATTGTCAGCGATTATCCCGTCGGGATTAAAGCATTTTATATGCGTTTAAATGATGACGAGAAAACCGTGCGAGCAATGGATGTTTTGGCTCCTAATATTGGGGAAATTATCGGCGGTTCGCAGCGGGAAGAAAGGCTGGATGTGTTGGAGCGGCGCATGGAAGCCCAGGGTATGAATAAGGAGGAATTGTGGTGGTATTTGGATTTGCGCCGCTACGGTACTGTGCCTCACGCTGGGTTTGGTTTGGGATTTGAACGGTTAGTGCAGTTTATGACGGGAATGGGGAATATTCGGGATGTGATTCCGTTTCCGAGAGCGCCTTTGAGTATTGATTTTTAGTTGAGGATTGTTTGTAGTGAGGACTAAAGTCCGAGCGAGTTTTAGGAGGACTTTAATCCTCATTACAAACACCTTCTTTTCCAATCTAAAATCTAAAATCTAAAATCTAAAATGGTATGAGCTAATGGTTGTTCAAATCCCATCGAGTTCCAAAGCACCAACTGTCACCTGGGAAGCCTTACCAGCCGACTTTGTTTTACCGGACGATCCCGTGGAAAATATTCAACAACCACCCCTTGCTGCCGCTCTCACCGATGCTCTGGGAGCCGCTGGACGCATTGGGCCGATCGCCCTAATCGGTTCCAATTTTGGACTGGTAGCGACAGTAAATAAGCAGACTGTAGTCAAAGCACCGGATTGGTTTTACGCGCCGCAAGTGCATCGAGTCGCAGATGGCACCATTCGCCGCAGTTACACGCCGAATTTGGAGGGTGCGCCGGTATCGGTGGTGATGGAGTTTTTGTCTAATGAAGATTACGCCGAACTGTCGGTGCGATCGACTCCTCCCTACGGCAAGCTCTACTTCTACGAACAGATTCTGCAAGTGCCCACCTACGTTACCTACGATCCCTACGAGCCCAAGCTGGAAGTGCGGTATTTGCAAAATGGTGGTTATGCAGCCCAGACGGCTGATGCTGAGGGACGGGTGCGGATTCCAGAGTTAGATTTGTGGCTGGGGATTTGGCCGGGGGAACGGCTGGGGCAAACTATGAATTGGCTGCGCTGGTGGGATTCGCAGGGAAATTTGCTGCTGTGGAGTTCGGAACAGGCCCAACAGGAACGCCAGCGGGCCCAACAGGAACGCCAGCGGGCGGATGTATTGGCGGCAAAGTTGCGGGAGTTGGGTGTCGATCCCGATCTGCTGGCCTGAAAGGGCGGGATGTTCGTTAGTTAGCCGTAGGGTGCGTCGCGATCGAACTTTCTGTATAGCTCCCTGATTGGGGAAGCTATACAGAAACTTTCTGTATAGCTCCCTGATTTGGGTAGATAGGCTGAAACTTTCTGTATAGCTCCCTGATTGGGGTGGATAGGTCGAAAGTTTCTGTATAGCTTCCTTTGTAATTCATAAGTTAACCTGATTCCATCGAATCGACCAGTGATTTTCTCAAAAGAATTCTAAAGGACCGAATTTTCAGTCGATGGTCTGAATAGATCTTGAACCAAACCCATGCCAATCCGCCGGATGCTTCGTCCTAGGATGCCGGTGAATTCCAGATCGCCACTCAGGAGTCGGGTGACGAGTCGGGTGCCTTTGGGATGTTTGACACCATATTTAGAGCAAAGTTTGGGAAAGCGATAGAACATAAAGGCGAGCTGACGGGCGGCGTCGAAGTTGGTGGCAAACTCAGCATGGATGCGATCGCTATATTGGTGCACCTTCCCTTCGGCCACACAGTTGCCCGCAATCACGCCACTTCTGACCGCATGGAGGATGCCATCCCCAAACACCGGGTTAATCAACCCCGCCGCATCACCCGCTAGCAATAGTCGTCCATCGGTCGTATGCAAGGGTTCTCGGCCATTCCAGATGGGCAAGGGATGGGCATAAAACTTCAAGGCTTCTCGTTGGTAGGGAATTTGCAAATGATCCATATATTCAAAAATCGTGCGCTGAATTTCCCCACGGGCCTTGGGATCCTCGCGGGCATCCCGATAGCGGGAATGGAACACGCCTGCGCCAATATTGAGGTGATTGGCTTTTGGGAAAATCCAGGCATAGCCACGGGGAATGGCACCATATTCCACATGGATCGTGTCGGGCTTGAGAATGGGGTGGTTGGCATCCCATGCGTGGGGGAGTTCGATTTCCATGCCCAGGGCGATCGCCGGATTCTGTCGCAACTTGGCAACCTTAGCCACAATTCCATTCGCGCCATCTGCCCCAATCACCTGGCACGCCGTTGCCACAAACTCCCCTCCTTGACCGGAATCCCCATTGGCTTTCATGGCCTTTGCCCGCACCGTTACCCGGCTTGATTCCAGTTCCAGAGATCGCACCGCTAACCCATCCCGCAGTTCTACCCCTGCCTGAACAGCCCGAAGAGCCAAAGCTTGGTCAAACAGAGTCCGCTGCACCATCCAGAGAGAATAGTGGTCATCGCTATCGGGCAGATTCATCGCCCCCAGGTAGGGATCGCCAAACTGCCAGGTATGCCGCATATACCGCACATTGCATTCCACCACTGCATCAGGAACCAGATCCCGGAGGACTTGGTGGATGGCAACCGGCGTTCCCCCACCGCAGGGTTTATGGCGAGGCAAGGAATATTTTTCTAGCAAAGCAACTTTCAACCCCCGCTGGGCAGCCGTTGCCGCTGCCACCGTCCCCGCTGGGCCGCCACCACAGACAATCAAGTCATAATGGGTCATTCGGTCTTTCCTATGCTTCTGAGTCAGTACCATTTAATCAGAAACTGCCAATGATTTCGCTGAATTCCGTTTCCATACTGGGAGAGTTAGTCAACTTCATCAGGGAGTGCAATATGAAATTTCTGATTGGTGTCTTGGTCAGTGCATTGGGAGCATCTCTGGGGAGAGTAAAAAGCATTTTTTGTTTGAGTGCGAGATATTGAAGTGCTCGCACGGGCTTATAGTATGTAGCGCTCACTTCAAGATCTCGCACTACAAAAGCTTGCGTACAGATGCTCCCTGTACATTGTTAGTCCTGTTGACATCCACCCCGACCGTCGCGGACGGGGATTCCCAAACCTCACGATTTGAATTTCTGTTTCTTCGCAACTGCCTCCACCCTCAAAGAGATTTGGTCTTATGTTTGCTCCACAGACTAACCCCGCAAGCCCTGCGGTTTTTACGTGTCGAATACCAAACGGAATTCTTCGTATTTTTGATTCTAGGGATGTTTACCATTGCCCTATCCTCTTTTCCCGGTCTACCGATTTTGCTTCGCCGTCAGCACCAAGCTGAACTTCGCTCGTATAGGCTGTTTGATCCATCGTCTCGGGTGGGTCGTTGACCAATTATACTGTAACACAAAGCCGTCCTAAAAGGACGGGGTTTCTACCCAATTTCTTGATGACCCTATTATAACCCGCGATCGCGGCGAATCCACCCGCTGGCTATCGGTCTTTCACCGAGTATGAAGCCTATTTACATCCCGCCCAAGAAGCCGATCCAGAACTCAAGGTGCAATCCATAGCCTATGGTAAGCTACGGTTCCCGCGCCATCTGAGTTCCGGCAATTTTGAGTTCCAAGTGTCAGGCGTTGATGCGGCCAATGTGACGGCATTTCACATCCATTGCGGCGCACCGGGTGTGTTGGAACCGATCGTTGTGGACTTTTGGCAGTAGTTAGCCGTAGGGTGCGTCGAAGAAAGAAAATTTACAAAGAAAGAGCGACAATCTCACAGCGACGCACCACACAATAGTCAGGCGCGTCGAAGAAAGAAAATTCACAAAGAAAGAGCGAAGTTTCAGCAGCGACGCACCCTACAAAATACTTCCGAAAATGGAGGCAGAGCCTCCGGATCTGCGTTACCAGGCTCTGCCTGGTAACGAGTAGACGAGTAAATAAATTAAGTCGCTGGGGGAATTGTGATATCAACAGATTGCACTTTTACCGAAGTTCCCAAACTCGATAACGGCGGTTCAATTGCCTCCGTATTTCCAACTACTAATGTTACCAAATTCTCCGGTTTCAAGTAAGTCTTGGCTACGCGCTGCACGTCGGCAATTGTTGCTGCTTCGATGCTGCGGCGGTAGCGAAAAATGAAATCTTCGGGATAACCGTAGTATTCGTAGCGAATTAATCGCGACAAAGTTTGACTGGGATTTTCAAATTTGAAGATGAAAGAATTTAGGGTGGAATCTTTAGCAAAAGCTAATTCTTCCTGGGTAATTGGTTCGGTGCGGATACGATCTATCTCGGCGCGAATTGCCTGGATAAACGGTACTGTGGCATCCGATCGCGTTTGGCCTCCTGCGACAAACACCCCCGGATAGTCATATCTCGGACTCCAAGCGGCGTATACTGAATAAGCTAAACCTTGGCGCGATCGCACGTTATTAAACAAACGGCCACCGAAACCGTTCAAAACCCCATTCATCACGTCCAAAGCACCGTAATCTGGACTGCTGAGCATTCCGCCCAAATGTCCCATTTGCACGTAACTTTGACTTAATTGCGGCTGATTTACCAAAAATATGCCGCCGCCATTTGCGGGCGATACGGTTGGTAGCGCAGGCACTTCTGCACTTTGACTCGGTTGCCAGTTGCCAAATTTTTGCTCGACGAGCGATCGCATTTTAGAAGTGTCAAAGTCGCCAGAAATACCCAAAATCATGTTTTTGGGGTGGAAATATTTCTGGTAGAAACTCACCAAATCGTCGCGGGAAATATTGGCGAGGGTTTTGTATTCTACCGTGCGCGCGTAAGGACTGCGATCGCCGTAAATTAACTTTTGAAACTCGCGACCGGTAATATCGTCAGGATCGTCATTGCGGCGGGCGATCGCACCTTGAGTTTGGTTCTTCGCTAAATCCAACTTTTCCTTAGCAAATATTGGTTCCCGAATCACTTCCGCAAATAAGTCAAACACGGGTTCCAAATCTTCAGCTAAAGCACTAAAATTAGCGCTGCCAGAACTAACATCAATCCCCGTTTCTACCGAAGCTGCTCGCTGTTCTAGCAACTGATTTAATTCATCAGCCGTATGCCGGCTCGTGCCACCAGTTCGCATCACTTCTCCCGTCAAACCTCCCAATCCAATTTTATCGGCAGGTTCAAAGCGCTCGCCCGTGCGAAATAGCGCCGTTCCCCCGACTAACGGGAGTTCCCGGTCTTCCATAAGATACACCCGGATGCCATTTTTCAGCTCGAAGCGAGTGTATTTAGGCAGTTTAATTTCTGCCAGCGGGGGAAATGTTAATTCGTCGTAGTGTTTGGGTGCCGCCGCAAAGGAAGGTAACAAATTAAACGTGCCCAGTGAAACAGTAAAAAAGCACAGGGATAGCAGAAATAACTTTACTTTTTTCAGTCTCAATTTAGTCCTTTTCATTCTTTCTCCTAAGTTTTATATTGTGACATAGCGAGGCAGAGCCTCTGGATCTGCGTTCCCCGGCTCTGCCCAAGGCGTGACAACTTAACGTTAAACCGACCGTCTCTCTTGTTTGTAGCGAAGTCTAGATCCCCCCTAACCCCCCTTAAGAAGGGGGGGACAAGAGTGTTCTCTTTCGTCAACCCCTACTCCCCTTATTAAGGGGGATGCGAGGGGGAGCGAGACTCGACTAAAAGCGACATTTATTAGGGGTTTCAGTCTTAAGTTTTCAGGAATGGGCCGAGCCTAGGAACGAGTCTTTCTTCTTTCTGATGAATGCCTCACGCTCGACAATTCATCCGTGTATCCGTGTCAAAATCCGTGTCGTGCCTTCCTTCTTCTTAAAGTGGCAAAAGCTTACCAATCGTGCGATTTTCCGGGCGGAAAGTTGCCTGAGCGACACGCTGAATGTCAGCGGGAGTAACAGCCGCGATCGCCTCCAATTCCTTGAACAAATTTCGCCACGAACCGGTGTTTACTTGATAGTCCACCAGCGCAAATGCCATGCCCATATTAGAATTGAGCGATCGCAACAAATCGGCTCTCGCCTGAGTTTTCACGCGCTCCAATTCCAAAGCAGAAACCGGCTCTGTTTTCAGGCGCTCGATTTCCTTGCTCAAAGCGGAGGCTACTTCATCAACCGTGCGGCCCGGAGCAGTTTGAGCGTAAAATAACATCAAATTCGGATACTTTTCCCCCGGATAACCGCTGAAACCTTGAGCAGCCAGCGCCAATTGCTGTTGTTCTACCAAAGATTTGTAGAGCCGAGAAGTGCGGCCATCGCTGAGCAAAGAACCAATCATTTCATAAATCGCATTGTCGGGATGATTCATCGCCGGTTTGTGGTATCCTTCCAAATACCAAGGTTGAGTTTTTAATTGCAGCGTGACTTCCTTAGTTTGCGTTTGGGGAGGTTCGACAAGTTGCAATTCTGGAGGGGCTGGTTTCGCCTTGTAACGGCCGAAATAAATTTGAGCGAGTCGCTTCACCTCCGAAGCTTTCACGTCACCTACCACCGCCACAGTCAGCTTGCTGGGGACGTAGTGAGTCTCGAAAAACTTCTGCACGTCACTGCGGGTGAGGTTTTTAATGTCTTCACTGTAGCCAATTACGGGGCGGCGGTAGGGATGAACAGAGAAAGCTTTGTTGGCAAAAGCTTCAACCATTTGTCCGATCGGAGAATTCTCGGTTCGCAGCCTGCGCTCTTCTAAAATTACCTGTTTTTCTTTGTAAAATTCCCGAAATACTGGTTCTAGAAATCGCTCGGATTCCAGCGACATCCACATTTCTAACTTGTTAGCTGGAAGGCTGTAAAAATACATTGTGGCGTCGGTAGAAGTAGCGGCATTTAGTCCGACTCCGCCTGCTTGTTCGACTATTTTGCCGAGTTCATTGCGCTTGACAAATTGCGAAGCTTCGGCTTCAACTTTGTCAAATTCTGCTTTTAATTGGGCGACTTCTTCAGTTTTGCCGCTGGCCTTGGCTGCTTGCATTTGCTCGAAGAGTTGGTCTTGTTTTTCTAGCAGCGGCTTTTCGGCTTGGTAGTCGGTAGTGCCGATTTTTGGCGTGCCTTTGAAGGCTAAATGTTCGAGATAGTGAGCGACTCCGGTTTGGCCGTCGGGTTCGTTGGCGCCCCCGACATCGGCGTGAATCAGAAACGATGCTACGGGCGCTCTGGGCCTTTCGAGTACGATGAATTTCATGCCGTTGTCGAGCTTAAATTCGCTGACTTGGCTGATTACTCGATCGAGCGACGGTTGAACAGAGACTGCTTGGGAGCCGCTAGCGGGGTTGGGGCGGGCGAGGGCGATTTCCGGCGAAATTCCCCACCACAGCAGTACAGCGGCTAGCAGGGAGGCAATGAATCGAGTTTGGCGATCGGGCGATTCCCTACGGGATAGCTTCGCTTCACGGGGTTTTTGGAACTGCGGGGTCATTCGATTTTAGATTTTAGATTTTAGATTTTGGAGTGTCAAACAAAAAAATGTTTGTGCTCGCTGGCCAGAGATTCTTTTCTCAGGATAAAGATTTTTGGAGGCATAAGCGATCTGTTGCGCCGCAGATGTTAGGCTGATACAGCAAATCTCAAAAAGGGTCATTCGATTTTAGATTTTAGATTTTGGATTTTGGATTGTCAAACAAAAAAATGTTTGCCCTCAATGCCAGAGATTCTTTTTAAAACTTAACATCAATTAGTCCCTCAGTCCAGCTCCCGTAGTTCCAAGTAGCCAATTACCCATTGCAAAGCCATGCGAATTTTTCATCAGTCTCCTCCTTCTGAAACAGAAACCAAGAAGCGGATTTTACAAGCCGCTCAGCGGTTGTTTGCCCGCAGCGGATACGACGGCACCACAACTCGCGATTTAGCAGCGGCGGCGGGGGTGGCCGAGGGTACGCTATTTCGGCATTTTGATAATAAAAAAGCGATTTTGATTGAGGTGGCGACGGAAGGATGGGTGGAGTTGCTGACGGATTTGCTGACAGAATTAAGCGAGATGGGCAGTTACAAAGCAGTGGCTCAGGTGATGCGGCGACGGATGCTGAATATCCGCGAGAATAGCGACATGATGCGGGTGTGTTTTTTGGAGGCGCAATTTCACCCGGATTTGCGCGACAGAATTCAATTGGAAGTCATCGGAAAAATGAGCGATGTTGCTGAGGCTTTTTTTGAAACAGCGATGGAAAAAGGAGTTTATCGGAAGATGAATCCGAAGATTGTCGCTCAGGTATTTTTGGGAATGTTTGCAGTCGCGGGTTTCAGTCAAAATACGATTATGGAGCCGAATGCTTCGCCGCAGGAAATGCAGGAAATGGCGGAAGGATTAGCTGATATTTTTCTGAATGGGGTTTTGCTGAAAGATGAATAATTAGGGCAACAGGGAAAAGTTGTTATGGGCCAAATTTTGCACTATTCTATTCGGCCGCTAACGCAGGAAGACGAGCCTTTTCTGTGGCAAATGCTGTATGAAGCGGCGCACATGGCAGAAGAAGGCGAATCAAGGGTGCAAGCGGTTGTCAATCATCCTTTAATTGCGAAATATGTCAAGAATTGGGGAGGTGCAAACGATTTGGGCTTCGCAGCAATCGAATTGAACGCGAACCAGCCAGTAGGCGCCGCCTGGCTGCGTTTGTTTACAGAGGATGACAAGGGGTTTGGCTGGGTTGACGATACTATCCCGGAATTGGCGATCGCCGTTCTTCCAGAATATACAAATCAGGGTGTAGGAACGCAGTTGCTGGATCGTTTGCTGTCCGCAGCAAAAGCATCTTATCGATCGGTATCCCTGAGTGTCAGAAGCTCGAATCGGGCCCTGAGCTTGTACGAGCGATCGGGATTTAAAGTAATTGAGGGAAGCGAGACAATCAACCGCACAGGAGGGACATCATTCACCATGAAAGTGGATTTTGATTGAGTGAATTATTACTCTATAAATTGGTACATTTGCTGTACCCACTTCTCCCGATTATTCTGCCATTCATCCGTCACTACTTCCCAAGTTGTATTGCTTTCAAGTTCCAGCAAGAGACTTGATACTTCTTCCAGCGTCGATGCTATATGACATTCTTCTACCCAACTTTCACGGATCATTTTCCAGAGACTTTGTACCGCTTCTCGCTGATAATTTGATTCTAATTCAACTAGCAATTTGGCTAGGTGTTTTTCGTCACTTGCTGCTGACACCTCGCTCATCCAACAGTCGCGACGTTCTTTCCATTCTTCCCTCACTGCGTCCCAGTTTAGGTGGGCTTGAAACTCTAACAGTAATTGGCTTAGTTCTACCATATTAAATTTTGTCTTGTTTGCAGTTTGTGCTATTTTTGTACAAATTTTATTGATTGAGAGTGTTGGTTTTTTATAATGAGGGATGTGGCTGAGGCTTTTTTGGAAACGGCGATGGAAAAACAAGTTTATCCAAAGATGAATCCGAAGATTGTCGCTCAGGTATTTTTGGGAATGTGTGCAGTCGCGCCCTTCAGTCAAAATACGATTATGGAGCCGAATGCTTCTCGGCAGCAAATGCAGGAAATGGCTGAAGGACTCGCAGATATTTTTCGGAATGGGGTTTGGCAGAAAGATGAAGAATTAGTCATTAGTCATTAGGAAATTATCGAGCCTGAAAACGCATATCTACAGGCTCTGACTCCTCGAAACTACTCGTTAAACTTGTGCATTTGCTGTACCCAATTCTCCCGATTCTGCTGCCATTCATCAGCCATAGCTTCCGAATTTATATTGGTTTCAAGTTCCAGCAATAAACTTGATACTTCTTGAACAATCGATGCTCCCAGACATTCTTCTACCCAACGGTTGCGACGCTCTTGCCACTGAATATCAACCGATTCTCCCTGCAAGTTTGATTCCCATTCAACTAGCAATTCTGCTAGATATGTCAGGTTAACTGATGCTGCCACACCGCTAACCCAACTTGACCGGCGCTCTTTCCATTCTTTTTTCACTCCTTCCGATTTGAGGTTGCTTTCAAGCTCTAACAGTAACTGATTTAGTTCTACCATCTTAAATGTGGGATTTTTTGTAGTTTGTGCTACAATTATACCAAAATTTTCACTAAACAGAGTGTTAAGTTTTTTTTAAGATTGCGGGCTCAGTGAAACTACAAAATAGATAACTGAATAATGAGCGATAAATTTACTTTAGATATGCTAGACATTCCCTGCGGTTGGAGTAGAGGCGAAGGTGACTGGACTGGAGTGGCGGCGGCTATGGCTAGAGGGGAAACTGTCGAAGTAATTCAAGAAGTTGGTTCTACTTTGTGGCAAAACAGTCTGCCAGAAAAACATTCTTTGTATTGGGAGGGGGAAAATCTCTCAACTATCAAAGCCCGAATTTGGATTAGTTTCACCCAGAGAAGATTTTCGCCGGAATCTGTTTTGCCAAAAGTTCAGTGGCATCCGAGAGTGTTGTGGATAGGGATAGGTTGTGCACGCGGAACAGGGCGAGAATTAATCGAAACTGCGATTCAAAATGTATGTCGCGGTTATCATTTAGCGGAAAGTGCGATCGCAGGTATTGCTACAATAGACACTAAAGCAGGTGAAGTCGGCTTGCTGGAACTTTGTCAAGCCCGAAACTGGCCGTTAAAAACCTTTGCTGCTGACATTTTAAGTTCCGTAGAAGTCCCCAATCCTTCAAATATTGTAGTCGAACAAGTCGGGACGCCTAGTGTAGCAGAAGCCGCGGCACTTTGTGCGATCGAACAGATATCTTGTACCATTCTCAACAACAGGCAAGATGCCTGTTTCACAATTCTCAACCACAGGCAAGATGCCTGTTTCACAAAGAGTGAATCTGCTTGTGGGGTGGGCATCTTGCCCGCCCGTACCATTCTCAACAACAGGCAAGATGCCTGTTCCACAATTCTCAACAACAGGCAAGATGCCTGTTCCACAAAGAGTGAATCTGCTTGTGGGGTGGGCATCTTGCCCGCCCAGCAAAGGCTTTTAGTCCCTAAAAAAATATTTCGCAGTCAAAATCCCCCCCCTTTACAAGGGGGGGTTAGGGGGGGTTCTGCGGTAACAGTAGCGGTTGCAGTTTGCCCGATCGAATATCTGGAATATCTGGGATAATGTATTACTGATCCAAAGTATTGGCATTCACAAATCGACCAATCAACCCAGAGACGAATGACAACACAATGGAACCCACCAAAGCCGGCCAAAAACCGTTAACCGCAAAGCCGATATTGAACGCACCCGCTAACCACGAAGCCAGGGAAAGCGAAATTGCATTCACAACGAATAAAAACAAACCTAAAGTAATAATGGTCAAAGGCAGCGTCAGCAATGTAATAATCGGTTTGACAACCGCATTCACCAATCCGATAACAACAGCAGCCAGCATCGCCGCCGGAAAGCTAACCACCGCCATACCTGGTACAATGTTAGCGGTAATGACCAGCGAAACTGCTGCTACTATCCAAGTTAAGAAAAAACTTAGCATATCTTTTTTTCCATCTCCATCACTATTAATTAAGATTTTAACTGTTTAGTCGATCGACCAAAGTTCGGGATACACTACGAAATACCCACCTTGCGAGAATATCAGACTTATGAAACTCCGGCAACTAGCAGCATTCCTCTTGGCGCTAACTATCTTCATCCTGCCGCAGCCAGCCCAGGCTCAATCTAAATATTACGCTCCGCCGTTGTCCTTTAGCAACGCCGAACTGACAAGACGCGATTTTTCCGGTCAAATGCTGCGGGCTGCTGAGTTTTCTAACGCTAATATGGACTTGACTAATTTTTCTAATGCCGATTTGCGGGGAGCAATTATGAGCGCTTCGGTGATGACTGAGGCGAATTTGCACGGAGCAAATTTAACTAATGCAATGATAGATCAAGTTAAATTTACTAAGGCCGATTTAAGCGATGCCATATTAGCAGAAACAATTTTGCTGCGTTCTACTTTTGAGGGAGCTGATATCACCGGCGCTGACTTTACTGATGCAATTATGGACGGCTCACAAATTAAAGAATTGTGTACAAAGGCAACCGGGATTAATTCTCAAACTGGGATTTCTACTCGCGATTCCTTGGGATGCCGCTGATATCATCTCCGCTCAATTACTGATGATTGTTTGTTGGGTGGGGGCGGGTTTTTGAGATTGTTTGTTTGAGACGATTATGGTTGGTGGAACCCGCCCC
>NZ_JAUBTI010000007.1:109234-150987 GCF_036702415.1 Microcoleus sp. D3_18a_C4
GTTTGTTTGAGACGATTATGGTTGGTGGAACCCGCCCCTACGAAACCATATTTTGTAGGGGCGGGTTCCACCAAAAATATCTAACAATTACCAACAATTTAGATAAACCCGCCCCCACACCGCGAATAATTCACATTAACCTGATATTTGCATTAAATTCTCAAATGTAAATGATGATTGTTTGTTGGGTGGGGGCGGGTTTTTGAGATTGTTTGTTTGAGACGATTATGGTTGGTGGAACCCGCCCCTACGAAACCATATTTTGTAGGGGCGGGTTCCACCAAAAAAATCTAACGATTACCAACAATTTAGATAAACCCGCCCCCACACCACGAATAATTCACATTAACCTGATATTTGCATTAAATTCTCAAATGTAAATGATGATTGTTTGTTGGGTGGGGGCGGGTTTTTGAGATTGTTTGTTTGAGACGATTATGGTTGGTGGAACCCGCCCCTACGAAACCATATTTTGTAGGGGCGGGTTCCACCAAAAAAATCTAACAATTACCAACAATTTAGATAAACCCGCCCCCACACCACGAATAATTCACTTTGCTTTTTTCTGAGCAGCCGCATAATGCTCACTCATCAACTGATTAACTTCTGGATTGTAAATCCGCAGATAATTCCAGTAATTCTCAAACACCGATTTCACGTATCCTTTCGTTTCAGGAAACGGAATCTTTTCCGCAAAAGCATCCGGATCACTAAAACTAAACCTCTTCAACCAATCTGCTACTGCATTTGGCCCGGCATTGTAACTCGCCACAGCTAACATCGAGTTATTCTTGTACTCGTCGTGAGTGTGATCCAAATACCACGTACCGAGTTTAACGTTGTCGTCCACATTCTCCAATGAATACTTTTTGAGGCTGATTTGTTGAGCAACCCAAGCTGCTGTTTCCGGCATTACTTGCATTAAACCGGTGGCGCCAACTGATGATTTTATGGCGGGCATAAAGCGCGATTCTTGGCGGATTAATGCTGTTACTAATACTGGATTTATTTTGCGATCTTGCGACCATTTGACAATGGTTTCTAAGTAAGGAAAAGGATAAAGTGCTTGCCAATAAATCGGTTGCTGTCTGAGTTCCAGGTATTGGGTTCTATCATCGGGTTTATCGCGCTGCCGCAAACTCCCAACCATCCACAAACCGTCTAAATTGTCTCCGACTGCTACTCGCATTAAACCGTCGGTAAACTGTTCGGCAATACTTGGTTCTACGCGGTCGATAAATTCTACTTGCCACAGCGTCCAAGCATCTCTATCTTGACCTAATTGATAGAGCTCTTTCAACGCAGGAGAACCGGCGGTTGGTTCGGGGCGCTGAGGCGGCCGCACTACATTGGGAGACAAATCTCGGACTGTGGTAAAGTCGCCTACGGGCCAGCCGAGAAGTACAGCCGATCGCCACGCAAAATATGATTCTGGATAGCGTAAGATCGTGTAGTCAAATGCAGTCTTAGCGTCTTGTTGGCGGCCGAGTTGCTGTGCCCATTTCCCGACCCAAAATGCTGCTTCTGGAGCTTGTTCGCTGTCGGGATTGTGGGTGGTTAATTCTCTCGCCCACTGCCAAGCTGATTTTAAATCTCCGCCTTTGGCAAACTGCTGGGCGATCGTCCACCGCAATTCGCCTGCTTTATCAGAATTATTGTATTTTGTCAATAGCAACTTGCGGGTATCTGAGGCGGATTGACCGCTGCCTGCTTTGTCGAGAAGTTGGGATTTATCTAACAAAGCTTCGGGGGCATAATTGGGGAATTTGCTAATAACTCGATCGAGCAAAACGATCGCTTCTTTGGGTTCGCTCAGCCGCGACAGGCGAATTAAACCCAAACCAGTATCTTCGGCATCGGGAAACTCGCGCACTAATTCTTGATAGGCAATTCTCGATTCCGGGATTTTTCCGTCTAGCCACAAACCGCGAGCTTTGCGGTAAAGATTTTTGGCGTTGCGGGGAGCTTTCCCGTAAGCAATAGCTCCTTTGCCGTAATTTTGTTTTTCCCAATAGCCAAAGGCAATTTCTTCCCAATCTTCCGGTTTCAAAGAGGCGCTGTTTCGCTGCACCAGTTGTTCCAAAATTGTCCCGTAATCTTTGACATAATGACCGTGTTTTGCTACGAGCAGCATCAACTTCGGCTGATTGGGATTTTCTTTTAACTTGCGGAGGGCAATTTCTACGCTGCGGGGATGACCAGGAAATTCAGTAATTGCCTGTTGCCAATATTCCGGTTTTGACTGGCCTAAAACATATAAAGCTTCTGCTGCTACCGGGTCGTTCGGATAGTTTTTGAGCAGTTCCTGCCAAGCTTTTTGAGTTTTGCCTTTGTCGCCGCTTAATTGGTAAGCTTGCGCCCTTTTTAGGGCAATGTGAGCAGCTAAAACCGGATATTCTTGCTCTAATTTGTCCAATAATTTTAATGCTTTGGCCGCATTTCCTTGCTGGATTAAATCGCTGGCAAGCAGGTAGCGGGCGCGGCTTTGAGGGGAGATTGGCTGCTGCGGGTTCGTACTTGCAGACTGACTAGCTGCGAGTTCAACTAATTTCGCCGATCGCTCGCTCGGTGACAGCGACACCAGCATCTTGACTTCCGATTCGGAATTCGCTGCATTCTGGGGCTGCTGAGCCTTCTGGACCGAGCCAAAACCCATCCATTTCATCGCAGCAACCAAAGAGCCGATCGCAATAACGCAAACTGAAACGCTGATTAAAACAGAAAATCGGGCCCGGCGTCGTTTTAGCATGGGAAAATTTAAGAGAATAAGATATAGAGAACCGATCGTTTGTCAAGAGCCATCAGAGGCAGGATGGGTGTTCTACGCCATCACAGGCAGGATGCCTGTTCAAGGAGAAATAAATGTTAATAGTGGGGCAAAAACGGACAGCCGACCCCCAAACAGATGATTGAGATTGGTGGAAGATCCGATCGCAGGCGGACTTGGCTGATATAGTAGCAGAATTTATTTCGATGCGGAGCGGAGAATTTGTGCGATCGATCTATTTCCCCGCACCAAGAAAAAAGCCCAAACCACCCAGTACAAAGTACAATCAAAAATCTAAAATCTAAAGTGTAAATCAAAACATGGAATTTCTAGTCACCGATACGCCCCGCTCTGTTTGGACAGGAGACGCCCTGGCAATTGGTCTATTTGAGGACGGCTTGGAACTCACCGGCGAGCTGGCACAATTAGATGAAAAGCTTGCAGGCACTTTGAAAGAGCTGCTACTGGAAGTAGATTTTAAGGGCAAAGTGGGCACAAGCGCCATCACCCGCGTCGGCGGCAATAATCCCATTCGCAAAATTGCGATCGTCGGTTTGGGCAAAACAGAGGACTTAAAATTAGACACCGTGCGGCAAGCTGCGGGCGTTTGCGCCAAGTTAGCCAAAAAAGAGAAATGCAAAACCCTCGGAATTAGCTTTCCGGTGTGGAAAAACGCGCCGGATTCTACAGCAAGCGCCATCGCCGAAGGTGTAGAACTCTCCCTGAATCAAGACAACCGTTTCAAATCGGAAAAGGAAGACAAAAGCCCGCAACTCGAACAAATTCATTTGCTCGGTTTTGCCGGTACCGAAAGTGCGATCGCCCGCGCCCGCCAAATCACTGCCGGAGTCATTTTAGCACGGGAATTAGTCGCAGCGCCGGCAAATTTTGTCACCCCGATTACAATGGCAGAAACCGCTCAAAGTCTAGCTGCCGAATGCGGTTTAGAATTAGAAATATTGGAGCGGGAAGACTGCGAAAAACTCGGCATGGGAGCCTTTCTCGGCGTTGCCCTAGCATCGGATTTACCGCCTAAATTCATCCACTTAACTTACAAACCAGAAGGCACACCGCGCCGCAAAATAGCAATTGTGGGCAAAGGATTGACCTTTGATTCTGGCGGTTTGAACATCAAAGGTGCGGGCAGCGGCATTGAAATGATGAAAGTAGATATGGGCGGCGCTGCGGCTACTTTCGGAGCGGCAAAGGCAATCGGACACATCAAACCCGATGTGGAAGTTCACTTTATCAGCGCCGTCACTGAAAACATGATCAGCGGCCGCGCCATGCGCCCAGGAGACATCCTCACAGCTTCCAACGGCAAAACAATTGAAGTCAACAATACCGACGCTGAAGGTCGTTTAACCCTGGCTGATGCTTTGGTATTTGCTGATAAATTGGGAGTTGACGCAATTGTAGATTTAGCAACTCTAACCGGGGCCTGCGTAATTGCTTTAGGCGACGATATCGCGGGTTTGTGGAGTCCTCAAGATAGCGTCGCCGGCGAAATAGTCGCCGCCTCAGAATTGGCCGGCGAAAAATTTTGGCGAATGCCGATGGAAGAAAAATATTTTGAAGGCTTGAAAGCATTGCACGCCGACATGAAAAACACAGGCCCGCGTCCCGGCGGTTCGATTACGGCGGCGCTATTTTTGAAGCAGTTTGTAAAGGATACTGCTTGGGCGCATTTAGATATTGCCGGCCCGGTTTGGACTGACAAAGAAAATGGCTACAATGGCCCTGGCGCTACCGGTTTTGGAGTTCGCACTTTGGTGCATTGGGCGCTGGGCGGTGCTTAATTGTGGATTGCCAGCGGAAAAATTGAGATTTTCTCTGCCTTAAAAGTCTGCTAGTCCATCTGTGAGCCAGGGGTTAAAAACCCCTGGCTCACTGCTTAAGTCATCTAAAAGAAAATTTAATAGCGATCATTAACAATTTAAATGTTTCGGAAGCAATAAGTAGGCGAACCTATGTATTCCGTCACAGGGAGCAACGTCAGCGTTGCTAGCCGTGACCCTCCCCATTGCTCATACTTGGGCAAAGCTTCCTTCCCAGGGCCCCACCTCGACAGTTTTGACATTTCCTGAAAAAATAGCTGTTTCATAAAAAATGAAAAAAGTATATAATTATGTAAATATTTCACTAGCCGAAATCAAATAATTAGATTTGCTCAGATTTGCATTGGTACAGATAATTTTTTCTTGAACTTTATGCAAGAACAATTAACAATTTTTTTTTCAACACTTGCTTTATCTTCTACACTAGCCTCCAACGTGGTGCCGGAGTTGCGACTGTACGCTGTTTTTGACTCGCTGACGGCACTGGCTTATTGCTCGATCGCCCTATCTTTAGTTTTTTTTACCCGCCAAGGTTCTCACCGCAAGATTTTCCGGCTGTTTGCGGTTGTTTTTTTTGCCTGGGGCGCTGCTAAATTGACGGAAGTTTGGACGCTTTGGCATTCCATATATTGGCTGTCGGTAACTCTCAAAGCTACAAGTGCTTTGATTTCTTGGCTTTTAGCCGCAATCGCCCTCGCCCTCATGCCAAAAGCACTTGCCGAGTCTGGTTTAAATCAAAAAGAAAAATTTCCACAAATCTCGTTAAAACAGTTAGAACAAAATCAGCCCCAACATGATATCGAGAAAGGAGAATTGGCAAAACAATCGATCGATCTTTACCCTTCAGATACTATTGTCGATCGCACTTTAGCTCTTAATTCGCTTAACCAACAGTTAGAAAAAGAAATTGCCGATCGCCACCGGGTTGAGGAAAAGTTGCAACTGACTCAATTTGCGATCGACCGATCGGCAGATGCGATATTCTGGATCGGGCCCGACGGTAAATTTTTGTACGTCAACGACGCTGCTTGCACTTCATTGGGATATTCTGAAGCAGAATTGCTCTCGATGACGGTGCACGACATCAATCCAGATTTTCCCCAAACTGCTTGGAGTTTGCACTGGAAAGTCTTAAAACGCTGCGGTTCGGTTAATATTGAAGTTCACCACCTCACTAAGTACGGTCGCATTTTTCCGGTAGAAATTACGATCGACCATTTGGAATTTAACGGCAAAGAATATCAGTGCGCGTTTGCTCGCGACATTAGCGAACGCAAGCGGATTGAGGCAGCTTTGCGAGAAAGAGAAGAAGAATTTAGGTCATTAGTTTCTAACATTCCCGGTGCGGTTTATCGGTGCAGTGCTGCAGGGCGATCGATCCTAACTTTTATCAGTAATGGCATAGAAGCTATTTCCGGCTATCCTGCTGCTAACTTTATGCAAAAACCGGTGCAGGCTTTTCCGAGTATAGTTCATCCCGATGACGTTGAGCAGATCGAGACAATTATCGCTCAAGCTATTAAGACAAAACAACCTTACATCATCGAATATCGCCTAATTCACTGCGACGGAAATGTGCGGTGGGTTGTAGAGAAAGGTCAAGCCATTTTCAACGCAGACGGTAAAGTTTTATCCCTCAACGGCGCCATTTTTGACATAACAGAGCGCAAAGCAGCGGAGGATGCTTTGCGGCTCTCCGAGGCGATCGCCAACAACAGAGCCCAGCAGCTAGAAATCGCTCTCAAAGAACTTCGAGAAACTCAAGCTCACCTAATTCATACCGAAAAAATGTCAAGTCTCGGTCAAATGGTAGCGGGAGTAGCTCACGAAATTAATAACCCTGTCAGTTTTATCTACGGCAATATTTCCTACGCCAGCCAATATATCCGAGATTTGTTGCAGCTTGTGGAACTTTACCAAAAACACTATCCTCAGCCCGTGGTAGAAGTTCAAGAATGTATTGACAATATCGATTTAGAATTTCTGAGAGAAGATTTACTCAAAATATTATCTTCGATGAAAATGGGAGCCGATCGCATTCGCGAAATAGTTCTGAGCTTGCGAAATTTCTCGCGTTTAGACGACTCGGTAAAAAAGCCTACCAACCTTCACGAAGGCATAGACAATACGCTCCTAATTTTGCACAACAAACTGCGCGCCAGAGGCGACTATCCCGAAATTCAAATAATCAAAAATTATGGTAAAATCCCTTTAATTGAATGTTATGCAGGTCAGCTAAATCAGGTATTTATGAACCTGCTTAGCAACAGTATTGACGCCTTGGAAGATGCTTGCAACCAAAAAAGGCGAGCGGCAGCCGTCGGCGACGATTGGAAACCAACTATTAGCATTCGCACAGAAGCCCTGAACGAAAATAGTATTTGCATCCGCATTTCCGATAATGCGATCGGCATGACAGAAGACGTGCGTAGCCGATTATTTGACCCGTTTTTCACGACAAAACCGATGGGAAAAGGCACTGGTTTGGGGTTAGCCATCAGTTACCGAATTGTCGCGGAAAAACACGCCGGAGCCTTGATCTGCCGTTCCACCGTAGGAGAAGGTACGGAATTTGCGATCGAGATTCCTTTATGAATTAGTGCGACGGAAGAATCAAGAATTTGGCAAAAGTTATCGCTCCCTATAAATTGTAAAGTGGGGTGTAAAAAACTTTTAAGTTTCAAGAAAAATCCCCAAATTGGCTATAATATCAAATCCGGTAGCATCGGAATTATTCATCTCTGTATTCTCTCCCTCTGCGTTCTCTGCGCCCTCTGCGGTTAAATCATTCCGATGCAACCGGAAACGATATAAATTACCAAGGTAATGCTCAACATGGCAGTGAAATTATAAATTCTGTACCTCTACCTAAAGTTGAGTTGACTTCGAGCATACCAGAGTGTTTCTCAACTACAATCTGCCGTGCGATCGCCAAACCCAACCCCGTGCCTTTACCCACACCTTTAGTTGTAAATAAGTGGTCAAAAATATGACCTTTTATCTCATCTGCTATCCCTGGGCCGTTGTCAGAAATGCGAATCGTTACCCATTCCTTAGACTGTCTTTCTGTGCGAATCGTGATGCAATGGGCTGGGGCTTTAATCTTCTCTAAACTCGGTTCCCGATTTGATTCTTCCAGTGCATCAATGGCATTGGCCAATATATTCATAAACACCTGATTTAATTGTCCGGGGAAGCAATCAACTGATGGCAAGTTCCCGTACTCTTTCACAACTTCAATCGCGGGACGCTGTTCGTTCGCTTTCAATCTGTGTTTGAGAATCAAAATCGTACTGTTAATTCCGTCATGAATATTGAAAGGAACTTTGTAATCTTTGTCGGCGCGGGAGAAGGTACGAAGACTGGTGCTGATACCTTGAATGCGATCGCACCCGACTTGCATCGAATTCAACATTTTGGGTAAATCTTCTAAGAGATATTCGATATCGCTCTCTTCAGCTTTTTCTTCAATCTCCTCACCCGGACTGGGAAATTTTTCTTGATAGAGTTGCAAGTATTCTGTAATATCTTTGACGGCGGCGATCGCTTCATGAATATTGCCAGAAATAAATCCGACGGGATTATTAATTTCATGGGCAACCCCGGCCACTAAATTCCCCAACGCCGACATTTTTTCGCTCTGCACTAATTGCAGTTGTGATTGTTCCACCTGGTGGGCGTAGTCCTGCGCTTGCTGATACAATCGCGCATTTTCTAAGGAAATGGCAGCCTGAGTGCAGAGGAAGTTGAGGATGAGGAGACGATCGCGAGTAAACACTCCTTTTGTCGAGCTATGTTCGAGATAGAGTATCGCAACTAAGCTCCCGCGATCGAGAATCGGAGTACATAGCATACTCTGAGAGTGATACTGGAGCGTACAGTCATTCATTAAACCGGGAATATCGGTCTTGCCACCTTCAATAACCACAGTTTCCAGGGTGTGTTTGACATAATAAACCAGCTTGAGGGGAATCACCACCGAGCCATCTAGAGGTTGGGTTTGCAGCAGGGTTGTGGGTAACTCGTTATCTGGATTGATGTGAGTTATTGCCCGGATTTGCCATTCATCCCGATTGGGGAGTAGCAAAGCACAAGTTTCGGCCCCAGAAGTTTTCAAAATAATTTGGTTGAGGGTGTCGAGCAATTCATCAATCTGAATTTTACTGGATAAAGCTTGAGCAGCTTGCACAATAGATGCGAAATCCAGGGCATCGGAAATACTGGTGCTGCTATTACTGGAAGTCTGCGAAGAGTGGCTAATCGTTGCCAGCGTCTCTAGAGGATTAAAGCGAAGTTTTGGCTGATTCAGGATAGGCTGAAGTAATTGGCGATAGCGTTGTTCTAAGTCTTCAACCTTGGCTAGTGCTCCCCAACGGGCATAACAGTAATATGCCTCCTGCATATAGCTTGCAGCAACTTTTTCTTTGCCCCAGTCAAGGTAGAACTTGGCAGCTAATTCGTTGGCGAGGGCTTCTTCTTGAAGATATGCGTTTTCTTTGGCTCCTGCGATCGCCAGGTCATAGAATTCTATGGCTTCTGTTTTTTGATGGAAAACGCGATGTTTTTCAGCTTCAACTAAATAGTATTTATGGTCGTAGTTCATCGGAGCGTGCTGCATCCAAAGCTGCATTTTTTCCTGATTGGCATCAACCTGACTTAGGTAGTGCGATCGCTCTTCCGAATCGACGTTAGAATAGTTCGCCAGCAGTGCCAGCGATTGGTATAAGTGCAGGGTGACAAAATATTCAGCGCCTGCGCCTGCGCCAGAGTGTTTGACTCCATTAGCGGCACTATCAACTGCTCGGTCGAACTCTTCCAACAAATAGAACAAAATTGTCTTGGCTAAATAGCCCATAAACAGGGCGTAGTGGCTGTTCTCGGCATGGAGGCGGGGAAACATAGTTGATTCATCAAAACTCTCACCCATTAACTTGAGTGGATTTGCTGCCTTCCCCAACAGATTTAACAACAGTTGATGCCATATCTGAGACAAACAGATGGCGTGTTCCTGTTTCAACTTCAACAACAAGTCTTGGTATTTTACCTGTTCTTGTTCAAGCGTTTCCAAGTTTTCTCCTACCAAGAATTTGTAGAAGCAGTAGTTGGTGGCACAGTAGCCAGCATATTCGTTGTTTCCGCTTTCCAGACCGCTCTGGAAGCCCTCAACGAGGGGAGATAGGCTTTCTCGTACAGGCTCCTTCCAGTGCTGGATGAAGGAATAGAACATATTGTAGGTGACGACTTTGTTATCCCTAGCATCAAGCAGTTGCAGCCCCAGTCGCCCTGCCTGATATCCGAGATCGATATTGCCAAGCCCGCCACACAGCAGGGTGCCGTACCAGGCATAGGTACTTGATGCCAGCGGAGAGTAACCGTATTTGATACACAGTTTCACTTGTGTCAGGACTACTGGCAGCAGAATTTGCGGTCTACCTGCGAAAACGGAAGTCAAACTGGCTTGAAGAATCCGCATGGCTGCTAGTTGTGCCCGATCGGTCATTATCGGGTAATCTTCCAGCTCTTCTATAGCGGGCAGTTCCACCAAAAAGTCCTGCTCGTTCAGATTAACGGGGTAGCCTAGTAGTTCTAATGCGTGCAATCCCGTGTCAATGGCATCGTTAAATTGGTGTTGCGCGATGTGAACTTGCATCTTGAGTTCGTAAGCTGGGATGCGATCGAGCAGCGTTTTTCCCTCCTGCAACACCAATTCAAATAAAGTATTGGCGGCAGCGAAATTGATATTGAGATATTGGGCCTCTGCCGCTTCTACAAAGATGTCTAGGGTCAAATCATACTGAGTTTCCCAGCGATCGCCTGAGAGCAAATCCATCGCCATACTTAGGTATTTCACTGCTGCTGCATAAGCTGTGGAGGCTTTTGCTTTCCGTCCTGCCGTCAAGTTCAACCGCGCTAGTTCTTCGAGTTCCGCTGGTTGAAAAATTAACTCCCATCCTATATTCAATTGGTTGACAATAGCAAAAATCTGCTCTTCCCGTTCTTGAATTGGGGTATTTTGGAGCAACAGTTGCCCGATTTTCAGGTGAGTTGCCTGTTTTTGGTCAGCAGCAATTAAAGAATAAGCAGCTTGCTGGACGCGATCGTGCAGGAATTTGTAATTGGCATTAGCAGCAATTTGGTTGACAGTGGCGATATCGTCACTTTGGGTGAAGAATTTATAGACTTCGGTGGTGGGGATAAGCAAGCCTTCTTGCAGGGCTTTCCACAAATCAGCCGCCGTTTCTTCGGGTGATTTTTCTGAAACGATCGCTAAAGTATCTAAATCAAACTGCGCTCCAATACAAGCCGCCAACTTCAGTACAGCCTGAGTTGCGATCGGTAGCTTCTGCAATTGCAGTGCCATAAACTCTACCACATCATCAGTGATAGCTAAAGCTTTGACTTGAGCAATATCGCATTGCCAATACCGTATATTCTCATCAAAGGTAATCAGGCGATCGTCATGTAATGCTTTGAGGAACTGGGTGGCAAAGAAGGGATTACCCTTAGTTTTTTGATACACCAATTCTGTCAAAGGTTGAGCCAGAGGCAAATCGCAAATCAGCGTATGTGCCACCAACTGATTCATATCCGCTAAACCTAACGGTTGCAGCGTAATAGTATTCACCGTCGCTCCAGCTTTGACAATCTCATCCACCGTCAAGATAAACGGGTGAACGGGGGAGACTTCATTATCTCGATAAGCACCCAACACCAATAAATGCCCCGTATCCTCCATCAACAGTTGTAATAACTTCAAAGATGCGCCATCCGCCCACTGTAGATCGTCCAAAAACATCACTAAGGGATGTTCGGCTGTGGTAAAGACTTGCACAAATTTCTGCATTAGCAGATTGAAGCGATTCTGTGCAGCACTTCCCGACAATTCTGGTGCAGGAGGTTGAATGCCAATGATGCGTTCTAATTCAGGAATTACCTCGATCAAGACTTGCCCATTGTCTCCAACTGCTGACAAAATCTTGGTTTTCCAAGTTTGTAACTGAGCGTCCGATTCTGATAGCAACTGCCCCATCAAATCCCGAAATGCTTGCACAAAAGCCGAAAAGGGAATATTACGCTGAAATTGGTCGTATTTGCCTTTAATAAAATAACCGCGTTGACGAACGATCGGCTTATGAACTTCATTCACCACTGCCGTTTTGCCAATGCCAGAAAAACCTGCCACTAGCATCATTTCTGTATTGCCTGCGCTGACTCGTTCAAATGCCGCTAATAGATTAGCAACTTCAGTTTCTCTGCCATATAGCTTTTCGGGGATGAGGAAACGGTCTGTAATATCCCGCGTTCCTAATACAAACGTCTCAATGTTACCCGTTTCTTGTAATTGAGCCAGACAATTTTCTAAATCGTGTTTCAATCCCAAGGCACTTTGATAGCGTTTTTCGGCATTTTTTGCCATCAGCTTCATGGCAATATCCGAAACCACCTGCGGGATTTCTTTGCTGTTTATTGAAGGAGGTTGTTTGGCAATATGGCAGTGAACCAACTCCATCGGGTCGTCACATTCAAATGGCAGTTTTCCTGTCAGCAGTTCGTAAAAGGTGGCTCCCAGAGAATAAAAGTCGGTGCGATAGTCTATGCCTCGGTTCATTCGTCCAGTTTGTTCGGGAGAAATATAGGCGAGGGTTCCTTCTAAAACGTTGGGATTTTGAATTTCTTGAGTTTCTCTCGGAAGTAGGGAGGCGATGCTAAAGTCAATCAGTTTGACTTGTTTAGTTTCGGGATGTATTAGGACGTTCGCTGGCTTAATATCTTTGTGGATGACTCGATACTGATAGAGTCCATGAAGAATGTCAGTTATTTGAATGGCAATTTCCAATATTTCTGCCAGAGTCAGCGAGTGCTCTTGGGCGTACTCTCGCAGAGAAATACCGCCAAAATCCTCCATTACTAGGGCATAGCTGTGGCGATAGGACTCCAAATTGTAGGGTTCAACTACTCCAGGCAGACGTAGGTTTTTGGCGATGGTATACTGGTTGCGGAATTGCAGCAGTTCGCTGAAGCTGGGATAGTCTCGATTTAATAGTTTGATGACAACCGGAAGGTGGTCTTTTTCTCGGATGGCTCGATAAACTAGGGTTCTCGAACCGCAGTATAGTTCCTCAAGCAGATGATATCCTGAAATTCGGTTCGTTAAATCCACTACTGCATTCATCTGGATTACTCCATCTCAGACATTGACTCTTGTAACTAAGTATACACATTTATTGGTCGAGTCTGAGGAAAATAGAACTGCGAAATCCCTAGCAGACAGACTCTACCGCTTTTATTCTTTTTCACTTTTGAAGAGAAAGATTGCCATCTATCAAGATAGTCTTATCCTTTCATTGGCAAGAAAATTATAAACTCCGTCCCTTCTCCCAATACAGAATTTACCTCGATTGTACCGCCGTGTTTCTCAACTACAATCTGCCGTGCGATCGCCAATCCCAACCCCGTCCCTTTCCCGACTTCTTTGGTAGTAAATAACTCATCAAAAACCTTCTGCCGCACCGTCTCACTCATGCCAATACCGTTATCTTTGATACGAATTATTGCTTTCTGCCGATCTTCCGATAATTCAGTCTTGATAATAATTTGATTAGGATTAATTTTAATTTCAGCATAACTACGTCCAGTATTTGATTCTTCTAAAGCATCGATCGCATTAGCCAACAGATTCATAAATACCTGATTTAATTGTCCTGGATAACATTCTACTTGTGGTAGATTCCCATACTCTTTGATCGCTTGAATGTCTGGACGAGTATCAGAAGCTATGAGGCGATGTTTGAGGATCATAATTGTACTATCAATACCATCGTGAATGTTGCAAGCAATGGGGCGATCGCTATCAGCACGAGAAAATGTCCGCAAGCTGGTGCTAATGTCTTTAATCCGGTTTACTCCTTCTTGCATTGAGCCAATTAACTTGGGTAAGTCTTCGCGGATGTATTCGAGGTCAATCGCATCAATTTCCTCTTGAATTGCCGCACTGAAATTAGCAGATTCTTGCTGAACTAAATCCAGCAATCCAAACAAATCTTTGATATAATCTAAAGCGGGCTGAATATTGCCATAAAGAAAGCCAACAGGGTTATTAATTTCGTGGGCAACACCAGCCACCAAGTTGCCCAGAGCAGACAATTTTTCGCGTTGAATGATTTGGAGCTGAGCTGCTCGTAATTCAGCAGCTTTTTGAGCCACTTGCTGTTCTAAATTTTGAGTCAAGAGACGCAACTGTAAATGAGTTTTCACTCGCGCTAACACTTCTTGTTCTTGGAAGGGCTTGGTAACGTAGTCTACTGCACCAAGGTTAAGCCCTTTAACTTTGTTGTCTACATCAGCCAGAGCAGTCATAAACATAACTGGAATATCGCAAGTTTTGGAATTAGCTTTAAGGCGTTGACAGGTTTCAAATCCATCAATTCCCGGCATCATTACATCCAGTAAAATCAGATCGGGCGGTCGCCGCTCAACTTGTTGCAGAGCGCGTTCGCCACTGGTAGCGATCGCCACCTTATACCCCGCATTACTCAACGCTTCTGAGATGACATCCAGATTGGTGGGGGTATCATCAACGATTAAAATTAAGCCAGTTAAACCCGTCGTCATAGTCATCCTTCAATCTTAAGTATCAGTAAGGTGTTCTTGAATCAATTGCTCGATCTTCTCTGTTTGGAATTGCTTAGCTAATTGTATGACTTCCTGAATAAAGGGCTGATAGCGCTCATCCTTTTGCCCAATTTCTGCAGCGGTTTCTGCCAGTTCTCTCAGCAGACCATCCTGTGCTAGTTCCAGTAAAATTTGCAAGTCCGCCGCCGATGGGGGAATTAGTTCTGTAGCGGATACTTTATTATCGCTTGTGCTTAACTCAGTTGCGTCATATTTCCAGATGAGTTGTAAATGCTTGGCCACCAACATCAACAACTCCTCTGCCTCAACGGGTTTGGTCAGAAAATCATCCCCTCCTGCTTCTATACTCATCTGTTGATCTATTTGCGCTACTGATGCTGACGATACAAGCACTTTCAAGTGTTTTAACTCCTGTGAGCTGCGTAATTTTTTGAGGAGTTCAAAGCCATCCATTATCGGCATCACTAAGTCAGTGATGACCAAATCCGGCAGTTTTTCTCTAGCTTTTTCTAAGCCTGCTTGACCATTCTCCGCTTCGGTAAATATGAATCCCAGCGGCTCTAGTAGGTTCACCAATACTGAGCGATTTTCCCAGCGGTCATCCACAATTAGAATATGACGCGATGCACCTTCATAGCCGATGATGGTGCGTCCGTCTTTGACTGAACTTTTTTGTGCCCAGTCTGTGGCGATTGGCAGTGCTACCTCAAAGTAGAAGGTGCTGCCTACCCCAAGCTGACTCTCAACTTGAATTTCTCCGCCCATTAATTGCACAATTCTTTGGCTGATGGCTAAACCTAAGCCTGTGCCTTCCGATTGGCGTTTGCGATCGCCTACTTGTTCAAAGGCTTGGAATAGTTTGTTTACTTGGTCAGATGCGATGCCGACTCCTGTATCTATCACTTGGAATTTGAGCCGAGGCAATGGCATAGTGGCATTTGGTTCTATCGCTTCTACTTTGAGGGTGATGCTGCCTTTGTCGGTGAATTTAATTGCATTTCCTAGGAGATTGAGCAGCACTTGGCGAAGTCGTTTTTCGTCAGTTTCAATCCCTGTGGGTAAGTTGGGATCTGGTTGATAAATGAAATTGATCCCTTTTTGGTCAGAACGCACTCGACAGATTTCTACTACTCCTTGCAGGAAGGATGGTAAATGAATGGCTTTGGGGGTAAGTTCGAGTTTACGGGCTTCGATTTTGGAGAGGTCTAAAATGTCGTTGATTAATGTCAGTAAGTGAGAGCCGCACTGGTGAATAATATTCACACCGTGACGTTCTTTCTCGGGGATAACTTTGGAGCGGCCCAGAATTTGGGCATAACCGAGAATCCCGTTGAGAGGTGTGCGGAGTTCGTGGCTCATGTTAGCTAAAAATTCGCTTTTAGCTTGGTTGGCCGCATTGGCATAGTCCTTTTTTGCCTCCAAATCGCGATAAGATTCTGCTAACTTGACAGTCATGCGGTTGAACTCGCTGGCTAATTGCTCGACTTCATCACCAGTCTGGATGTCTAATCTGTAGTCCAGATTACCCTCTCTAATTGTCGCTACTCCTGCCTGAAGTTTTTTGATAGACCAGACAGCAGGCAATAGAATTAAGAAAAACTGCCCCGTAAGAATTAGCAAAGTAAAAACAAGGATTCCCCACTTGACGATTTCCTCGGTTTGATTGAGATTTTCCCCTTCTTTAACGGCTTGTTTTTGCTGTTCTTGAAAAATTTTAATAATCTTAGAAGTAAAAAAATTAATGTCTCTGTTAAAAGTGTTGATAGATCTATAGTCTTCCTTAACCTCTGCTAGAGGTCGAATCTTTTGGGCAATAACCGATTGACTAATTTCGGTAGCCAACCGATCAAAAGTTTGATATCGACGATACACAATATCTAATTCTTTAGTGGCGGGACTGATTTTTTGCATTTCATCTAATATAGATAAAAATTGTTCCTTCTCCGTTTCATATTCGGCAATTTTGACTTGAGGATTTTCTAGCACTAACAAATCTTTTAATGTAATAATTTGACGCGCTAAGAGAGAATCTATAGTTTGAGCATTCCCCATCAACTTCAGGCTTTTATAATGTGCCTTTTCTACCACATTACGTGCGCGTCCCAGCACTATGTTACTCATTCCTAGGGCAATGACAATCATCCCTAAAGTTATTACCGAAGAACCAAAAAATTTTTGCCAAATTTTCATTTTTTATTACCCAATTTTTCCTCTAATTGTTTTTTGACTTGCTTGACCTGATAATAGTCCGAGTCTTGCACTAGGGTATATCCATTAGAAGGAGTACTATTAAGATTCAGCATTCCAACAGGGGCGCTGAGAAATGCCTCTTTCAATTCATCAATAAGCTGGGGAGATAGTTTCTGAGAAACAACAATAGGAGATTCGGGAATTGGTTCCGATTCCCAAATGATCTGATAAGAATCATTAATTGTGCCAGCTTCTTTAGTTTGATTATAAACGTCTAAATTAATGGCTATGGCATCAACTTTCCCATCTAGCAGCGCAGCTAAGGTGTTCTCTTGACTTTTAAAGAACTGAACCGAGGCAAAATCGGTATCAAAGGTGAAACCTAGACCTAACAAGTGAACTACAGCAAACATATAGCCTGATGTTGATAGTTTACTGACAAAGCCAAGCCGCTTGCCCTTAAGATCGTCGAGGGTTTTGATCCCATTCGCAGAATTAGCGACAATAGCTGATTTATACCAAGGCCGGCCCGTACTTTTATTGATATGGGCAACGATCGGCTCGATTTGCGGATTCCGTTGCTTTGCCTCAATATAAGAGAGTGGCCCTAATACGGCGACTTGCACCTTTTCTTCTACCAAGAGGTCAACTGTACGATTGTAGTCTTTGATCCCTTGGATAGATACAGGTCGTTTCAGGGTTTTAGTTAGGTATTCAGTTAAAGTTCGTAGTTGTTCCTGTTGCTGTTTGTCATTCCTTGAAGGGATAGATGCGATCGTTAAAGTTGAGGGCAGGCTTTCAGCGCTAACTTGGCTAGTTGCCGTTGGCTGAGGCTTATTGTTAATAGAAGTTTTAGTAGTGCAACCTGTACTAATCACTATTAATGTAGGGAGGGTTAAAGCAATAATTGCAATTTTTCCCTTAATCAATGAATGGAGTTGTTGCTGTAAATATGCTTGCATAGCTGGACGCTCCTTAAATTGGATATTAATACTAATATTTGGGAGGTTTAATTAAGCGGACATTAAACATCTGGTATAATTAGTAACTTTCTCTATTGCATAGCACGTTATCAGAGTTTTGTCAAGTATAAAAACATACAATCACAGCAATTTTATCAACTTAATCTAATGTTAAGGAATTGGTAATAACTCATCTTGTGTTCGCTAGTTTTTTAAGGGTAGGACGATCGCAAACTCCGTCCCTTCTCTCAATACAGAATTTACCTCTATTGTACCGCCGTGTTTCTCAACTACAATCTGGCGGGCGATCGCCAATCCCAACCCCGTACCTTTCCCGACTTCTTTGGTAGTAAATAACTCATCAAAAATCTTCTCTCGCACGGCCTCACTCATGCCCACACCGTTATCTTTAATGCAAATTATCGCTTGTTTTTTGTCGCTCGAAATGTCGGTTTTAATGGTAATTTGATTGGCAATTTCTGCAGAATGTCGTCCTTGATTTGATTCCTCCAAAGCATCGATCGCATTACCTAACAAATTCATAAATACTTGATTCAACTGTCCGGCATAACACTCCACGGGTGGCAAATTACCATATTCCCTAATCACTTTGATTTCTGGACGAGTATCGTTAGCCTTGAGGCGATGTTTCAGGATCATAATGGTGCTATCGATGCCATCGTGGATATTGCAAGCTACGGGATAGTTAGTATCCGCACGGGAGAATGTCCGTAGACTGGTACTAATATCCCGGATGCGCTTCACGCCTTCCCGCATCGAACCTACTAATTTCGGTAAATCTTCCCGGATGTATTCCAGATCGATGTTCTCGATTTCTTCTTGAATCTCTGGATCGAGTTGTGGATATTTTTCTTCATACAAATCGAGCAAGCCAAACAAATCTTTGATATAATCTAAGGCGGGTTGAATATTACCACCCAGAAAACCAACGGGATTATTAATTTCGTGAGCAATCCCAGCCACTAAGTTTCCCAAAGCTGACATCTTTTCGCTTTGAACTATTGTTATTTGTGCCTGCTTGAGAGCTGTAAGTGCTTGTTGAGATTCTTGATACAAACGGGCATTTTCTAAGGAAATAGCAGCTTGAGAAGCCAGCAAATTTAGCACTTCAATGCGATCGCTCGTAAATGCCCCAACCGTCAGGTTATTTTCCAGATAGAAAACTCCTATCAACTGCCCCTGATTAAGAATTGGAATACAAAGAATACTGATCGGCTGGTGCTGTTCAATATAGCGATCGCTCCCAACCTGGGAACTTACCCTAGCATCAACTATTACCACAGGTTTCAAACTGCGCTTGACAGTGTTAACCAAACTAATTGCTACATCCTTACTGGATTCTAGAGGTATTGATGGTAATAGCTCAGGTTCCTGTCCCTCTGCTACAAGCGCCGCTACCTGTAAATACTGTTTTTGTTTGAGCAATAAGACACACTTAGTGGCGCCAGCATTCGCGATCGCTATTTTTAGGAGAGTAGTCAGGAGTTTATCTAGTTCAATCTCCCCAGAAATGGCTTGAGAGGCTTGCATCAGAGTAGGCAAATCTAGAAAATCAGAGTTGCTGCTAGAAGAGTGAGTAGAAGTAATCGTTCCCCGGGCGATCGTTTCCTTAAAAGAACTAAAGGATTGAGCTTGCTGAAGGATAATACCGAGTAGGCGAGGATAACGTTTTTCCAAATCGTCTATTTTGGCTTTAGCTCCCCATCGGGCATAACAATAATACGCTTCAATCATGTAGGCTTGAGCTACTTTTTCTTTGCCCCATTCCAAGTAGAATTTCGCTGCGAGTTCGTTGGCGAGGGCTTCTTCGTTGAGGAAGAGATTTTCTTGAGCTAGTCGGATGGCGCGATCGTACATTTCAAGTGCATCTGCCTTGTAACCCAAAACCCGCTGCCGTTCTGCTTCCACTAAATACCACTTATGCAGATGATTCATGGGAGCATTTTGCGCCCATTGATGCAGAGTGGTTTGATGGGTTTCCACGAGGGCAAGAGTTTCAGCTTGCTCGGTTTCGGGTTGTGTGGAAAACACTGCCAGGTACGTCAGGGCTGCATAGAAATGGAAAATGGGAACATGAGCCAATCCCGATAATGCCATCAAATACGGCTTGACTTGGCAAATATGGTTTAAGGCAGCCGGATAATTGCCGCCTAAGTAGGCAAGCAGCAGTTTGTAAATATATACAAGAGCGATCGCACTGAATTCACGATCCTGATAGTGCTTAGGAATCATCACCGTTTCATCATAGGCAGTTCCGATTAAGCAATCCGACAGAGTACGAACTTCCCTCAAGTTATGCAACATCTGCTGCTCCATACGCAAATAAGTCTGAGCAGAATATTGCTTCACCTGAGCCAAGGTAGCACTGTAGACTGCAAGTTCCGGTTCCCAAGTATCCAGTTCTACCCCACCGTAAAAGTTGATGTAGCTGTAAGTAGCTATGTTGTAGCCAGCGTTGAGAAAATCCCCAGTTTCCATGCCAGCCATAAAGCCCTCTTTCAGCGTTGGTAGCCCTGCCCTCATAGCATTTTGATGGTGCTGAATAAATGCCCCAAACATATTATGAGTAATGCACTTAAATTCTCGTGCATTTACCCGATCGAGCAAATTCAATGCCAATTTCCCAAAGCTATAGCCCGTTTTTGCCTCTCCCAAAAAGGCACTTAATACAAGTCCGTGAATCGCATAGCCCACCGTTGATGCGGGTGCATTCCCAAAGGAGAGCGATAAACTTACCATTGTGGAGCTAAGTAGGGGTACTAAGCCTGGAATTCCCTGAAGAATGGGTGCAAATAACATGGCCAATATTGGCATAGCTGCCTGAGTCTGAGGATCGCTCATCACAGGCAGATCGATTAGTTCCTCAATCTTTCTGCCGCCGAGGGAGCCCGCAAGGCTCTGTAGCGCTTTACCAATCAAGGCTTCGTCAGCTTCGGTGGGGAGTTCAACCCCCAATTGCCAGAGTGCATCTCTGGCTACTGCAATGGCTTCTAACGTCTTACTCTGTGCTGTCTGTGCGACGATTTGAATTTCGTAAATTTTGATTTTGTCTAAGATTGTCTGTGCATTCTGTAACACCCGTGCGCCCATCTGTTCCATGCCATCAAAGTCAGCATTCAAATAGGCGACTTCAGCAGCCGCAACATAGAGGTTCAGGGTTAATTCATACTGGCTTTGCCAGCAGTTGGCTGTTAGTAGATCGATGCCTGTTTGCAGATAAACTCTGGCTGCCGTGTAGGCGGTAGAATTTCTGGCTTTACAACCGGCTTCTAAGTTCAGTTTAGCTAAGGCTTCTCGTTCGCTCGCTTGGGTGATTAACTCAATTCCTCGATTCAAATGCCCGACGATATCAAACAGTTTTTCCTCTAGCTCTATTTTTGAAGAATTTTGCTGAAGTAATTGTCCGATTTTGAGATGCGTTGCTTTTTTCTGTGAATCGGGAATTAGCGAATATGCGGCTTGCTGGACGCGATCGTGTAAAAATCGATAAGTTGGATTAGCTGAAGCCTTGAAAACTTCATCACTATCCGATTCCGTAAAGAACTTATAGATTTTGGTCGTGGGAATCACCAAACCTTCCTGTAATGCTTTCCATAAAGCGGTAGCCAGCACTCCAGCAGATTTCTCACTGACAATTACTAACGTATTCAAATCAAACTGCGAGCCTATACAAGCAGCTAAGGTGAGAAGATACTGAGTTCCTTTGGGCAGCTTCTGCAATTGCAACGCCATGAATTCAACGACATCATCAGTGATAGCTAAGGCTTTCACTTGGGCAATATCACACTGCCAATGCCGAATATCCCAATTAAAACTAATTAGCTGATCGTCATGTAATGTCTTGAGAAACTGAGTTGCAAAGAAAGGATTACCCTGAGTTTTTTGATAGACTAATCTTGTCAAAGGTTGGGCAAGTGATGATTCGCCATTCAGCGTATCCGCCACCAACAAATTCATATCTAGTTCGCTTAACGGTTCCAAAGTAATTGTATTCACTGTTGCCCCCGTTTTAACTATCTCATCCACTGTTAAGATAAATGGATGCACGGGCGAAACTTCATTATCTCGATAGGCCCCCAATACTAATAAATATCCTGTATCCATCATCAATAATTGTAGCAAATTCAGGGAGACTGAATCCGCCCATTGCAAGTCATCCAAAAACATCACTAAAGGATGTTCTTTGCTCGTGAAAACTTGCACAAACTTCTGCATTAGCAGATTAAAGCGATTTTGGGCGGCACTTCCTGACAATTCTGTTGCAGGGGGTTGAGCGCCAATTATACGTTCTAACTCAGGAATCACGTCAATCAAGACTTGTCCGTTGTCTCCCACTGCTGCTAAAATCTGGGTTTTCCATGTTTGCAGTTCGGTATCAGATTCTGATAGCAATTGACCCATTAAGTCGCGGAAGGCTTGCACAAACGCACTGAAGGGAATGTTGCGTTGAAATTGATCGTATTTGCCTTTGATAAAATAACCGCGCTGACGGACAATGGGTTTATGAACTTCATTGACAACGGCGGTTTTCCCAATTCCAGAAAAACCTGCTACTAGCATCATTTCGCTGCTACCTGTGCTGACTCGCTCAAAGGCAGCTAATAGTCGATCGACTTCTTTTTCTCTACCGTAGAGCTTTTCCGGGATAGTAAAGCGATCGCTAATATCTCGTTTTCCGAGTTCAAAATCTTCTATCTTGGCTGTTTTTTGTAACTGAAATAAACACTTTTCTAAATCGTGCTTTAGTCCTAATGCACTTTGATAGCGTTTTTCTGCATTTTTCGCCATCAGCTTACTGACAATTTTCGATAAAATTATGGGAACTTCTGGATTTGTTAGATGGATCGGTATCGACTGTTGAGCGAGGTGACAATGCACCAATTTCATCGGATCATCAGAGATAAATGGCAACTGTCCTGTTAACAATTCATAAAAAGTCACACCCAGGGAATAAAAGTCACTACGATAGTCAATGCCTCGATTCATCCGTCCTGTTTGTTCGGGGGAGAGATAGGCTAATGTTCCTTCTAAGATATTAGGGTTCTGAATTTCTTGGGTTTCTCGTGGTAGGAGGGATGCAATACTAAAGTCAATTAGTTGAATTTCTTGGGTGTCTGGGTTAATGAGAATATTAGCGGGTTTAATATCTTTGTGAATGACTCGGTTTTGGTAGAGATAGTGAATAATGTCTGTTAGTTGTATGGCGAGTTGGAGAAATTCTGCTAAAGGTAAAGCTTGAGATGGTTGGGTTTCATTTGTTGCTGTTTTGAGATAAGTAGATAGGGAGACTCCGCCAAAGTCCTCCATTACTAGGGCATAGCTATTCTGGTGTACTTCCAGCGTCAGGGGTTTGACGATGTGAGGGAAGTCGAGATTTTTGGCAATGGTATATTGGTTGCGAAAATGGACGAGCTCGTTGAAGGAGGGGTATTCGTTTCGCAGCAGTTTGATGACGACTGGGTATTCGTCACGGGTACGGAGGCCTCGATAGACTAGGGTACGTGTACCTGCATAAAGTTGCTCTGTAATCTGATAACCTGACAAATTTGCGATCGCATCCATAACTCGTTTATACAACAGTTAAATTAAAACCTTCTCTTCCATTGTATTTTATTATTTGACAAAGATAGCGATCGCAAACTCTGCACCCTCGCTAGGGACAGAATTAACTGTAATTTTTCCCCAATGTTTATCAACTATTATTTGACAGAAAGCAATTTGGTCCGGGGCCCCCGGATTCATCCGTGGATATTTGAAAAAATCTCCGCATCCCGATCGCAAGTCCCGAACTCATCCGTGGGAGCAATCTCAAATATCAAATCTCCAATTTCCCATTTCAAATCGCATGACGTGCGATCGCTAATCCTAAATTAGTTTCTTTGCCTACTCCGCACTATTTGCGCTATGTTATGTATAGTATGGTTGCGTAATTTCTGATAATATCAGAAAACAATAATTTGTAATTTTTCCCGCCAATATACGCAGATAAACCAGCATATAAACTTGATACTATCTGCGTACATTAGCCTGCATCTGCGGTTGTATTATGCTTTATTCCCCGTAGTGGCCGCCGACAACCTTACCCCGAAACACAACATAATTGTAGATGTTGTAAAAAATCATAATCGGGATCAGAATGCCCATAAACACAATCATAAATACCAGGGCGCTGGGCGAAGCGGCGGCTTGGTAAATCGTGATTTGCGAGGGAATAATGTACGGAAAAACAATCAATCCCAAGCCGATGAAAGTCAGCAAAAAAATCAGAATCGTCCAGATAAACGGCGTTCGTTCTTCCTTGCTTGCGAGACTTTTCAGCAGCAGTCCCACCAACAGCACTCCCAACAAAGGAATCGTGGCAAAGACATAAACTAGCGGTTTCTCGAACAACCTGGATCTAGCACTTTCGTAAAAAATCGGAGTGGCAATTGTAATTAAAATCGCTCCGATTAAAGTTGTCACCGCCGCAATTTTAGCCGTGCGATAGTGATTTGTTTGCAGTTCGCCCTCCGTTTTCATAATTAGATAGGTTGAACCGATCAAAACATAGCCTTGAATCAGCGTCAAAGCAACCAAGATCGATCGCCAATCCAGCCAATCCCAAGTAGTCCCCACAAAGTGACCGGCTTCATCAACCGCAATGCCTTCGAGCACCGCACCTAGGGCAAATCCTTGAGCTAAAGCTGCTAAAAAACTGCCAGCACCAAAGGCATAATTCCAGAATAATTTGCGATTAGAATGCTCGCGAAATTCAAAGGCTACAGCCCGAAATATCAAACCAAAAAGCATCATGCAAATCGGTATGTACAGCGCTGTCAAAATCGTGCCGTAAGCGAGAGGAAATGCGCCAAATAAAGCGCCTCCCATTAAAACCAGCCACGTTTCGTTCGCGTCCCAAACGTTGCCTAAACTCGTCATTAAAATGCCCCGGCGTTCCTCGTCGGAAGCAGTCAGAGAGAGGATGCCTACTCCTAAGTCAAAACCGTCTAGCATGACATATAGCAGGAGAAACAAAGCCAAAACTACAAACCAAACTTGTGGGAGAAAATGCTCCAAAGCTTGCATAAAATCTCCTATTGTTGTGCTTCTAAGGGACGTTGATCGGGAATGTGTTCTGCGGGTTGACTTTCGATTGCAGGTTCATTGTCTAAACCTGGCACAGGCAGACTTAAATTAGGGCCTTTGCGGATAATTCGGCTGCCAAAATACAAGGCACAAACAAACAAAAAGCTGTAAACAACGGCAAAGAAACTGAGAGAAGTTAAAACATTGCTGGCGGGGATGTTTGACACCGCGTCAGCAGTGCGAATTTGCCCGTATAAAGCCCACGGTTGTCTGCCGACACAGCGCACAATCCAACCCGATTCTACAGCAATATATCCCAGGGGAGCAGCTAATACCCAAGCGCGCATCAGCCAAGGTTGACTGCTAATATTTTCAGCAGAAAGTTTGCCTCGCAGCCACTGAATTATACTGAACAGCATCAGTCCTAAAAAGAAGAATCCAATCCCGGACATGATACGAAAACAATAGTAGATTAAACCCACCATCCGGGGTCTATCTTCTGGCTTCCATTCCTTCAATCCGAGTACGGGTTCGGAGAGTTTTTGTTTGAATTCCAGAACGTATCCTAAGCCATTGGGAATGCTAATTTCCCAGTCATTTTTTTGGGCTTTTTCATTAGGCAAAGCTAGCAAAGTCCAATCTGCTGACTCTCCCGCTGGTGAAGTTTCCCACTTAGCTTCGATTGCTGCTAATTTAGTGGGTTGATAGTGATAAACTTGTTCGGCGCTCAAATGTCCGATGTATATCTGCAAGGGTGCAACGGCGATGGCTGTCGCTATGGCAATTTTTAAAGACTTGGAAAAAAAGGCTTGGTTGCGCTTATTGAGAATGTACCAAGCGCTAATTCCGCCAATGACAAACAGCGAAGTTTCTAACGTCGCAAAAAACATATGGAGAATGCTGTTTAATGCGAACGGGTTCATAATTGCTTGAAAGTAATCGCTGACAATAAACTTGCCATTGACCATTTCTCCGCCTGCAGGAGTTTGCAGCCAAGAGTTAGCGACTAAAATCCAGACTGTGGATAGGTTTGCGCCGAAGGCTACCATGATTGTAGCGAAATAATGGACGATCGGGTTAACGCGCTCCCAACCAAACAGCATAATGCCTAAAAAGCCGGCTTCTAGCATAAATGCCATTGAAGCTTCAAAGCCTAAAATGCTGCCAAAAAAGTCACCTACTGCTTCGGAAAATGGTGCCCAATTCGTGCCAAACTGAAATTCCATCGGAATTCCTGAAGCTACTCCAATACCGAAGTTGAGGACGTAGAGTTTAGACCAAAAACGAGCGTGATGGTAGTAGTCGGGATTGCGAGTTTTCAGCCACATTCCTTCAACAATTACCAGATAAATTCCCATTCCCGTAGTCAGAACTGGCCACAGCATATGGAATATGGCGGTTAGCGCAAATTGCATCCGTGATAGCGCCACGGTGTTAGATAAGATATCCATCGTTATTTCCTTTGCTCAGTTCAAAAGAGGTTAGCTTGCACAAATTCCATAATGGACACTGGTTATAATGTAGTGTAAAAATTTGTGACATTTTGTAGAGTGGGGAATTTTTAAGGTTTTATACAGATTTCGGTTGTATTTTTTTTGTATGTTAAAATAGGTAGATTCTGCTTTGTCGTTGGGTGGGGGCGGGTTTATGAGATTGTGGGTTTTAGGCATTTATTGGCAGGTTTACCCGCCCCTACAAGATTTATGTTCGGTGAGGGAAATATTATCTTAGCGAACCGTGACTGTATAAGTCAGTTTAAAGGGTTTAAAATTAGCTTTATTTTTGGCTGTTCCGCTCAATTCAAGTTCGTAAATCCCCCCCTTGGGGAACACGATGTCTGCTCCTGGTATTCCTTGATATTTTTCCGCAGAGATGGCTTTTAAAGGCGGCTGCATCAGGGGTTTATCTCCTTCTTTGCGCTCTTTCGGATAAACCGCTAATTTGCAATTGCACTGCTCTAGTGGGATAATTTGACCGCCCCTGCGAGTTAGGGCAAACCACACTCTCGCAGGCTGTCCGGCGCGGGGGTTGTGGTTGGGTTCTAGGTGAAAGGTAGCGGCTACATCTGCGGATACTTCGACTTCGTGCGCCCAAACAGAAATTGAGTTTAACTGCGGCGCACTCGGAATTGCTGCTTCAATTAGCAATCCTAAAAAAACTAACAATCCTAAATTTTTACTTTTGTTTGACAGGCGAAACATAGAACTTCTCCAGTGATAAAATTGACCAAAATAAACGCGATCGCACAAACATAACTAACACCACAACCACCGCTAACACCGCTGTCAGCAGTTGATTGTGCAACTTCCATTCAAAACCGCCGAGATAGTGGGAACCGATGAGTGCCGCGTGTACAGCGCACAGCAAGAAAGCTGGAACGCTTAACAGGTGAAGCATTCGCCACAGTTGGCCTAAATAATTTTGAATGCGATCGCAACTTGTAACCGCCGCCGGCAACATCAACAGCAGCGCCGTCATCCCAGCCGCCATTCCCAACTGATGCTGTGGCAACATGAAGGACACAGCATCCAAATTCCATTTCAGCGTATGATCCAGCATATGAAACGTGTGGGCGACTGCGAGGACAAACGCGCCCACACCCAAGGCGCGGCGGTAGCGCAGCATTTGCGGCAAAAACTTGCTCACCGGACGCGCCAACAGTGCTAGCATCAAGCACAGCAGCGCTGCGTGGCCAGTAAAATCAACCATTTCATCGGTTCGCAGCAAGGTAAGAATCCCGATCGCCACAGTCACCCAACCACCCGCACGAAACAGTTGACTGCGCTTGTCCGCGCTCAATCTGCCAGCAAAAAAACCCACTCCCAGCATAGTTGGCAATGTGCCCAGTCCAAAAGCCAGCATCGTCGCCGCACCCAAAACCGGGTTTCCGGTTTCCGCCGCCTTAATCTGCGCCGCGTAGAGGAAACCGCAGGGAATCAAACCCCAAAGCAAACCCAAAGCAACCGGCACCCACCAGTTTTTTTGCGCCGAAAGCTTGCTCATTGCTTGTCCGACTCGATCGTGCGACATTGGGTGCAGCAGTGGCAATCCCGGCAGCAAACCCGGTTTAATTTGCACTACTCCGAACCAAATCAGCATCGTGCCCGTCAGAAGTGCGATCGCCCGCCGCAATTCGCTACCCGTACCTGCCAAAAGTCCGCCAGCAATTAACACCGAACCCAGCCCGCCAATTGCAGCACCAACCAAAGCGTAAGCAGCAATTCTTCCCAAATTCAGCAGCAGGTGAAAGCGGAAAGCAGCTAATTTATCGTTGCCGGAATTAGAAAGAGAAAACGCCATTGTCAGCGGGCCGCACATCCCCGCGCAGTGACCGAAACTGCCGAGAAATCCCAAAGCGCTAATTAGCAGCAGGTCTAGCATTTTGAGTCAGTAGTCAGCAGTCATTAGTTATTAGTTTTTTTACTGCTGATTGATAATTTATTAGTGTTGATTATCATAAATGCAGCCTATCAATTTTGTCAAAAGATTGTCGGTCAATCGATTTTCGATTTTCGATTTTCGATTTTCGATTGACTTGCGCGAGATAAATGCTCTTTCTTGAGGATTTTAGATTTTAGATTTGGGATTGATTCCACGGATAAATCACGTGGCGGGTACCACCTTTGAAATTCGTGGTCAAATTTATCTCCATCAGAGGGGCGGGTTTATTTATCCCCTGAGTTAGTTACAACTATTTCTCGTGAACCCAGCCCCTACAGACTAATGACTAATGACTAATGACTAATGACTAATAACTACTTTTGTGCTGGACGCGCGGCAGCCGGCGAAGCTGCACCCATTTGATTTATAGCAGCAATTAGCTGATAAAGCCGCCCTAAATCCCGCTGGTTGAAATGCAAAGTCAGGCGCGGCAGATCGAAAGTTGCATCTCCTATTTCCGGTGGCAAAGCTTGACTTTTTTCAATTTTTCCGGTGACAACAATATCGCTAAAATCAGTATTTAGCAGATCGACATTCTCCTCAGAAAGCTCTGTTTTCAAGCGAATTACCAGTTTTTCGCGCACGTAGCGGCAGGAGTGATAAACCAGATAAAAACTACCGATCGCCTCGCAAGCGACATTTACATCGTCAGTAATCGTATACAGGCTGCGATCGTCGGCTGAAATCAAACCCCGGCCCCGCAATTGTTTTTGCACAAAATAATTCCAATCATGCCAATAATCTCCTCCCGGTCGATCGATCAATACCAAAGGAGCCGGCCCGAACTTGCCAGTTTGAGTCAAAGTCAGACACTCAAAAGCCTCGTCCAGAGTGCCGAAACCGCCCGGAAACAGAGCTAAAGCATCGCTCTCCCGGAGAAAAAATAACTTGCGAGTGAAAAAATATTTAAAATTGAGCAATTTGGGATCGCCGGCAATGAAAGGATTAGAACTCTGCTCGAAAGGTAACTGAATGTTCAGCCCAAAAGAACGTTCAGCAGTCGCCCCCTCGTTCCCCGCCTGCATAATTCCCCCGCCGCCGCCAGTAATCACCATAAACCCCTGCTGGGCCATCGCCCGCGCAAAGTCTCTGGCCATCAAATATTCCGCTGATTGCGGTGACACCCTTGCCGAACCAAAAATCACAATTTTGCGAACGTGGCGGTAAGGATAAAACATCTCAAAAGCGCTCTCCATATCTCGGAGCGACGCCGCAATAATCTTCAAGTCTAGCCGATCGAGATCCTCTCTGGCCATTTGCACTATAGTAGAGAGCGATCGTTCGATCCACTCAGAGTGCTTCAACATTGGCAAGCGATCGAGCAAATCCATCACTTCAGCTTGGAGGGACTCAAAACCTTGACCAGACCCAGAACGAATCATGAATTTTTCCGAAACGATAACAAATTGTCGCTAATAAAAATTAAGGGGCAAGCCCAAGTTAGAAGCCAATAGCCACCAGCAAATTGCCCTGCTGGCCACTAATAACTTTTCCCGTAGCTTTGCCCCGGTTCTGAAGGGAGTTAGCTTTCGCGGCCCAAAAAGAACAGCGCGAAACCGCTCGCAGTTCAGTTAAATGTACTTTTCCAGAGTGTTGGCCAGAGTAGTTTTCGGAACGGCCCCAACCACCATATCCACACGTTGACCGCCCTTAAATATCATCAGCGTCGGAATGCTGCGGATACCGTATTGGCTGGCCACGTTAGGATTCTCGTCGGTATTAACTTTTACTACCTTGACCTGCCCTTCATATTGCTGGGCAATTTCGTCTACGACGGGCGCCACCATCCGACAGGGCCCGCACCAGGGAGCCCAAAAATCCACTAGAACTGGAACTTCGCTATCGAGCACTTCCTGCTTAAAGGTAGAGTCGGTTACTTGCGCGGCTGCTGACATCCCTAGCCATCCTTGTAAATACTATTTCTCGGATAACAAGTTTAGCAAAAAGTGTAACCACTTGCGTCAACGATTTTAACAGAATGGTTCAGAAGGAAGAAGGAAGACGGTAGAAGGAAGAAGGCACAAGGTTTCTGAAGGAACAAGGCACTTATGTTTCCGAAGGCACTTATGTTTCCGAAGGCAGAATGCACTTATGTAGAAGAAAAATTCTCGCCATCCCAGACTCTCCCACTCTCCCACTCTCCCTAGGGCTGTTTCATTCTCTTGTAGGGGCAGCAAAGAGTGGCTGCCCCCATGTCGCTCTTGTAGGGGCTGCCCCCATGTCGCAAACGCCTGCGATCATCGTCTGTGGGAGGGGTAGGCACGGGGGCACTACCCCTACAAAAGCCTGATTTTCGTGAGAATGAAACCGCCGTGCCCTCTTCCCCTCTCCGGAGCTAAAAGCCTCAATTCTGTATCTAGTAAGCAAGAGCCAAGATTTCCGGCAAAAAAGGAACCGCCCGAACAGTAGTCCGGGCGGAGTGTGGTGTGAGGAGTGAACGGAAACATGCGTCTCCGCTTCTTCTATTGTGACATCTCCTTCTCGATAATTCCACAATATTCTGTAAATTTCGAGACTGTGGAACAAATTTTGTCAAGGTATGCTGGTATTCGATCGGTAAATCTACTTACCCATGCCCAACTGCTGAGCTTTTTGATAGACTTTACCCTCAGTCAGCAGAGAAGGAGCAATGACCACTTCCACTTGCTGCATCTCCTTAAGATCCTTAGCGCCCAAGGTGCCCATGCTAGTTTTCAGAGCTCCGAGCAAGTTGTGCGTACCGTCATCTAGGAGGGCGGGCCCGCGCAAAATTTGCTCCACAGTACCCGTAGTCCCCACGCGAATCCGAGTGCCGCGCGGCAAAACCGGGCTGGGAGTCGCCATCCCCCAGTGAAAGCCCCGGCCGGGAGCTTCGGCGGCCCTGGCAAAGGGCGAACCAATCATCACTCCATCGGCACCACAGGCAATGCACTTGCAGATATCGCCGCCGGTAATTAAACCGCCGTCAGCAATCACCGACACGTATTTGCCAGTTTCGCGATAGTAGTCGTCCCGCGCGGCGGCGCAGTCTGCTACCGCTGTGGCTTGGGGAACCCCGACACCCAATACGCCCCTAGATGTGCAAGCAGCCCCCGGCCCAATGCCCACGAGAATGCCCGCAGCGCCAGTTTTCATTAAATTCAGGGCGACTTCGTAGGTGACGCAGTTGCCCAAAATTACTGGTATCGGCATCTCTTGACAGAATTGAGTTAAGTCTAGAGGCGCGATCGACTCAGGGGAAAGGAAAGCTGTCGAGACTACTGTTGCTTGCACAAAAAATATATCGGCTCCCGATTCAGCAACTGTTGAACCGTATTTGCTCGCAGCGGCCGGTGTACCGCTGACGGCGGCAATCCCTCCTCCAGCTTTAATTTCTTTAATTCTCAGGTCAATTAATTCTGGCTTGATGGGTTCGGCATAGAGTTCCTGCATCAGGGAAACAAATTCGTGGTTCCCCACACTCGCGATGCGCTCTAATATTGGCTGGGGGTCGGCATAGCGGGTTTGAATTCCTTCTAGGTTGAGCACCCCCATTGCTCCCAATTCCGACAGCAAAATCGCCATGCGGACATCGACTACTCCGTCCATTGCGCTGGCGATAATCGGGATTTCTCGATCGATCCCGCCAATCTGCCACTTGGTATCTGCCAAACTCGGATCGAGGGTGCGCTGTCCTGGTACGAGCGCGATTTCATCTATGCCGTAAGCTCGGCGAGCACTTTTGCCCCGCCCAATTTCAATATTCACGCTGTTTCACTTCCACAATGTATTTAAATTAGAGTAACAAAATCGTAGCCTGTCGGCAGGTAGCGATCGCGCAAATGAGTTTAACTACCAGCCGGGAAGTCCCGGACGTATATTTAGAGGGGATTAATCTGAGCGCTGCGCGAACTACCCCGTTGGGAATTACGCCCGCGTGATGAAAGGCTCGTCGGGTTTCGGTACCGAAACCGACAATTATTCTTTTATACCCCAAGATGCTCGGGAAATACTCTGATACTATATTAGCAAGTGGGGGTGGAACTACCTCACTATAAAAAGCCTGAGAAAAAAAAGGAAAAAGAAGCCTGCGGTCTAACTGTACTCAGTTGACCGTCAGGTTTGTTCACGTTGGTGAATGATGATACAGCAGATTGCAGGTTTATGAAATACACCTGGGATCGCTCCCCGTAGGGAAACGGCCCAGGGCATTGGTGACAACTTAAGCTGTCAGTCCGCCAAGTCCGCTAGTGGGCCCGCCAGTCCTTAGCGGTAATGAATTCCACGGGGCTTATAGCTAAAGTCCTCGCTATGAGGACTAATGAGTTTAAAATTTTTCTTCTCAGTCCTCATAGCGAGGACGTTCGCTTTGAGGCAGGGAATTCATTCCCTGCCGGACTATTGGTTGTATGTTAAGTTGACACGAGTGGGCATGGTGCCGTGTCCCTACTGCACTTCATAAACCCGGTTTCTGGGTCAGATTGCGTAAGCGCCGTTTATCCTATTTGATAACACGCCGTTGGTTCTGTTCCATCATTGACTTTAATGCCGACTGTTTTAAGTCTGTAAGATCGCGGATGGTAATTGAGCAACCGTCTCCCAATTTAACAGCAGTGAAATAATAGCATTTGCCAAGGTAATCACTTTCTAGATGAACCTCTCCTTCAAGCGATTCTCCAGTCTCAACAACTTCTACTAATAAATCAAACACTCCAGGACTCAATTGATTAAGCAGTTTTTTCAGCACTGGTTCGCTCGCGAAATCTGTTCGTTTTTTCCCTAAGAGTCTGGCAAAGACAGGGTTAACTACCAAGCAGCGAAAATCTTCAATTTCTCCAGCGATATCTCCCCTCACCGCCTCCACCGCAGCTATGCCATCCAGAGATGAGTTTAGCAAATTTGCCAGCAGGCTGCGAGATTGGTAGGCAATTTCTGCGGTTTGCTGGTGTCGCTCAATTGCTTCTTTAAGCTGGCGTTTTTGGTTCTGAATAGTGACCTGAGTTTCGAGGCGAACTACCACTTCTTCCAACTGAAAAGGTTTAGAGATGTAGTCAGACCCCCCTACCTTAAAAGCTTTAAGTTTATCAAAAACTTGGTCAAGTGCGCTTAAGAAAATAATCGGAATTTCTGAGGTGTTTTCATCGGATTTGAGGGCTTGGCAGACTTGATAGCCGTTCATGTCTGGCATTTTAATATCCAGCAATACAACATCGGGGGGATAATGGCGAACAGTCCTCAAGGCCATCGCACCATTGGTGACGCAGCGAACTTTATACCCCTCCTTAGTGAGAATTCTTGTGAGAAAACGCAGATTCTCTGGGAGATCATCCACAATTAAAATGTTGCCTTTGTAAGTTTCTAATTCATTGAGGTCACTTTCTCCTACCGAAGCCATCGTCATAGGTTCCCCTTCGAGTTTGGCCTCGGCGAGATCAGTTTGGGTGCTTTGCTTCTCTAGCAGAGAGCGGAAGTTATTCTTAGTAACTTTTTCCCCCATTACGTCTGAAATGCGCTGCCACAGGATGGAAGATAAATCTTTGATATGTCCTACACTGAGGTACAAGCTGTCAGCAACAGCACTATAAGTTGCGTTTTTCCAAGCAGCTTTTAAGATTTCCTGATCGAGCAAACTTAACGGTTTACTGGTTGGGGACTCTAAGGCTGATTCGAGAAATTCTAGGGCTTCTTCAAAAGTCATATACAAATCAATCTCATCGGGTAAGGTTTTTCAGTTTTGCACCCTAATTTTGAGTTATACACCGTAGTAAGTCGGTGGAGAAATTCCTAATAGCTATTATGACAGACTTATTGACACTTACGCTCCGGGACGATCGCCCCCGATCCTGATTCCACCTTGTCGAAACCCGAACAAGGGGATGGCCGCCGCCTAATTATGTGTGAGGGCGATCGGCTTAAACCCTTGTCAGCACAAGGCTTTTAAGTTGCTTGTCACCCCGTCAGCTATTTGAGTTTGTTCGCTTAAATTTTTGCCCACCTCTTTCTTCACCAGTCTTGGAGGCACTCCCACCAAAGAAACCGGGTTTTTTACCTTGGGTGCGGGCTGCAACCTCTGTATTTTCCTAAAAAAACACAGGTGATGGGCCCCCATGCGTAAGCCCTTTTCACATAACGCTCCAAATGATCCGACTTTTCCGACTTTACGATCCGACTTTTCCGACTTGCTTTATGCCGATCGCGCAAACATACTATTGAATAGCATCCACCAAAAGACAGAGAACAGTACCAGTCATGCTGTGATCTGCTCTATCTAAAGATAGTAAAACCAGGGCGTCCGACTTTTCCGACTTTACGATCGGACTTTTCCGACTGACAGGGGCGGGGGAGGGGAGCCAGGATACAGACATGGAAAGGATGCAGCCTCAAAAAAAGAGTAACTGAATCCAATCTTTATCCGCATAAATACTCAGACCACACTGAGCTAGATGTTTGCGGGATTGGGGTGCAACGAAAAAAGCAACAGAGGAATGTTCCTTCACCTTTATCTTTCACCACTTTTAAAATCATGTCAAATTCTCAATCCGTTATTGCAACAGACATTCGGACTTGTCCAGAAGATATAGAGAAAGCATTTTGGCAGCTATGGCAGCAGAACCGAGATTATCTTTACCGTTGCTGTCTCAGGTGGATGGGGGGGAATCCTACTGATGCTGAAGAGGTGCTCAGTCGCGCCATGCTCAAAGCTTTGGATAAATTGCCAGACTATGCCGAAAAAATCACCAATCTCCGAGCTTGGATCACCCGCTTAACCCATAATCTAGCTATAGATATACACCGAGAACGTCGCCGGAAAGCAATGCAGATGGAGGATATTGAAGAAGTAGCTGCTACAGGAAATTCAGCATTTATTTCTGGTTTGAACTCTCCTGAAGAGGCACTTCTACATCATGAGTTGGGACAGTACATTCGCCGCGCTATTGATACTCTTCCTTCTCGATTACGCAATCCGTTTATCCTGCGTTACTGCCACCAGATTGCCTATCAAGATATTGCCCAACAACTTGCTCTCTCGCTCAATAACGTTTACAAGCGCATCCAACAGGCACGAGATATTCTGCAAAAGCGTTTGAGCAGGTATGTTTCAGGGTTGGATGATGCTTTGTTAGATTCCTCCGAGTCGTCTAAAAAGGGGGACGTTGCCTCGATCGCAGATGAATTTACTGTAGGGGTAGTGCCCCCGTGCCTACCGCGTCAAGATTCTGGGGCAACTACGAGTGGGGCGATTCCCTACGGGATAGCTTCGCCGCGCGCGGGGGGATTGCCCCTACAATCCGATGAAACGATCGCATCCGACTCGATCGCCCCCATCCCTCAAAACATTGGCGAGACAATTAATTATCAGGTAACAGCAATATGTCTAGAAACACTACACTCCGGGTGGTATCCCTCACTCAGTCCTCTGGGGTGGAGTTGAATGCTTACCTGGTTGCAGACTCCAAGCCAACCCGACAAGAGCAGAAGCTGAAAACATTATCAGTAACCCGTGATTTTGAAATTCCTCAAAGACGACTATCCCACACCAGCCTAACTCTACCGATATCAGCAAGAATACGAAATCACTAGCAGTCTCAACATAGTTCGACGGGCATTAGCTAGCAACGGACAAATTATTCTCAACAATTTGAATTTCCTCTGCTGTCAATTCGTACAACTGATAAACCAGTTGATCTATTTCTTTTTCTAATTCTGTGGTGTCTGCTTTTGGTTCGGATTTTTTGGCGGTAAGGATTTGTTCGACTATTGATTCAATTCGTATTACAAGTTTTTCATTGTCAAATTTAACGGGTAAATTCTTTAAGATTGTTGGTTTAATTTGTGCCAATGTTCTATTCACTTCCATAGATAACAATCTATAGAAATAAGTTAATAATTTTGAGTTCAAAACTCCAACAATCAATTTATTGGAATATCTCCCATTACTCGCCATTACATACAATCCATCTGTCGGAAATATTTGATTAAAATCTAATCCCACAATTATTCGGTCTCCAGTAATTACACCAATAATCTTTTCTTGTTTAAGGAAAATATCTTTATTTCTTGGTCGATGCAAAGACCAGAAAGGATGTTTACCTTCCTCAACCTCTTGACAAGTTATCTGATCCTTAAACGTTTGTAGATAGCTGACAATATTAGGAATAGATTGATAATCGTCTGTTTTTTGTGTATAAATGATTTTTTTCCCCACATCTTGAACTAGATATTTTTTGAGATCTCGACCACCTGTAATCGTAGAAAAAATAAAATCTTTTTCTAATAAACATTTTTGAATAATTTGATCGTCAACAATAAAAGCATCTTTAAAATCAGGACTGATGCCTCTTTGAATCTCATCATGATCTACTAACTCAATCAATCTGGTATGTTTATATTTATTAATTATTTGATAGCCACTAATGTTTTTTGTAGGAATAGCTTTATTGGGAATATCCTCGAAAAAAGATGTATTGATTTCTGTTAGTAAAATATTAGATAGCTTGTCAGATTTGCCAACAAAATATTCGCCAATCAAAGAAATATTACTAATGTTAGATGTGAGGAGTATGATGCAAGAAGGTCTTGAGACATCTTCAAAAACTGTATCTCCTAAATTCAAAGCTATCTCTAATTGAGATTTATTGAATATTTTTTCCCGCAACTTTTCATTGTCAATTTGATATAAAATCACATCAGGAATAATTTGACAGACAAGACCGAATTTTGATTTAATGGAAAATGTTAAATTAATAAAAAACATAAAAGAATCTACCATCCTAACAACAATGTCAGAATTCATAGCTTTTATATGTTTTAGCTGATTAGGATCTATATTTGCCCCCCAAGGCGGATTCCCAATCACCACATCAAAACCCACAAAATCACCATCATTATTCAGCACTTCAGGAAACTCAAACCGCCATTCAAAGGCATTTTCGTAAATTTTGCCACTTTCTATTTCCTCAATTTCAACTTCTAACTTATCAATCTCATTACTTAACTTATTGATTTTCTTTTCCCGTGCCTTTTTATCCGTCGTTGATTCCTGAAATAACAACATTTGATTCTCTAAATTATAACGCTCACCCTCAATATTTCTCAATTTAGTCTTTTTCGGATCAATTCCTTGAAGTGTTGTGCGAAAATTTCCCTTAATAGATGAGATTATGCCTTCCATTTCCCGCTTCTGCTCTTTACTCTCAGCATTGCGGTAAGTTTGCACAGCATTTTTGTAACTATCAATATCACATTTACCCTTCCTTAAAGCTTGTCGCAAATCAACATCCAACGCAAAACGACTAATTAAAGAATTACCACATTTGATATTGATATCAATATTCGGCAAAGTTTCTAATTCAGTGGATCGATCGGGTTTGTAATACGCATTTTTCAAAAGTTCAATCCATAAACGTAACCGACAGATTTTGACGGAATTTGGGTTGATGTCCACACCAAATAAACAGTTTTCAATAATTGTTTGCTTTTCGTGAAATAGCGTTTCCTGTATGCGTTGGCTTTCCTGACTTTTTGGATTATATTCAAATAATTTTCCATCCTCATCGGTGACAATCAACTCATCATTTACAACTTCTACTTGATGATCTCTTAAAGTTTTCCCTTGTCTGTCAATCAAGATTTTTAGTTCACTTTTAATCGCAATAATTTCATTGAGTGCTGAAACTAAGAAGTGTCCAGAACCTACGGCTGGATCGCAAATTCTCAGACTGTTGATAATCTGGTTAGCTGCTTTTTTGTTGGTAATTTTGTCGTACAACTCATCGACAGTTTGGCATTCCCAGCTATTAGTTTGATTGAATTTGTGTAAAACTGCCCTGCGAATAGTTTCGCGGCACATATACATCGTAATGAAGCCTGGGGTAAAGAAAGAGCCATCTTTATAACCATTGATTTTCTCAAAAATTAACCCCAGCACAGAAGCATTAATCAGCCGTTTATTGTCTTCCTGAATTTCTGATGAACCTTCGCTGCTGAAATCGTAAGCATTCAGAAATTCAAAGAAATATTCCAAGCCATTAAGTTCGCCTGTGCGCTTTTTCCCGTTGCTATCTTTCAAGATGCTAGATGAGAAAATCGGCAGATTTTCATCCCGGAGATTGCTAATAGAAATAGTTCGGTGTTCGAGTTCGCTTAGCTCAAATAATGAACTGTTTAAATAAGGAACTTTGGCGAAAATATTTTGGAGACTACTATTTCTTTCCTGTGGTTTGCGTGCCAAAACGCTAAAAAAAAGGTTATTTAAATCGTCATAATTCTTTACTTTGCTTAAATGCAAAAATATAAAGGATTTATCGGTTTTGTGATATTTTATCAACTGCGCTTCTAATAATTTCAGGAACAAGATACGATTTACCCAAGTGATTGCTAATTCTAAGCCAACATTAAATAGTCTGTCTTGGTCAGTATCACCAAACTGTTCGGGTTTTTCGAGTCGAGATATTTTGTCTAAACTATCAAGTTGCTCCATCGCATTTTCAATCAGTGAACCAATATTGCGATCGGTTTTTTTCCGCCCGATCAGTTTTTTGCCCCCTGCTTTGGTTTCCGTCAAACCGATGATGTGCAGTAACTCGCTGTAAAATGTTTTATCGAGGCTGTTGTGATCGTTCGCAAAGGGTAATTTCAATAAATGCTCTGGTGAAAGCAGCTTAAATAGTGAAATTAGTTGATTGTCATCTTGCTTTTCGGCATTCCTTAAAAATTGTTCGTATTCTCGAATATCGAAATGGGTAAAAGTAATCTCGTCTTTGATTGCTTCAATAGCAGGCTCGGCAATTTGTTTATAGAAAAATTCAGTTGTTTTTCCTGTTAGTCTTCCTGCTTCAAAATCGGTAAATAGCTTTACCAGTTCTTGATCCTGAGCAAATGTTTTTTCAAAAGTGCCAGCATCAAAGATGAACCATTCGTAAACATTGGTTGCAACTAAGTATTTGATTTCAAGATTTTTCCCCGAAATGCGATCGCGCAAAAAATAAAGTACCAATTCCTGAAAGGCTTTGCTATTCAGATTGTCAACCTTCACCATCTCTCCTTGGTTGGTTGGCTTTTTAGCTTCCAGAATTACACCAACGGTGTTTTTGGCATTTTTTCCGTTATGAATAACTAGGTCATTACGCCCTTTTGTGTTGATGAAATAATTGCCTTCATAATAAGTTTCACGCAAAAACTGTATCACGAGATTTTTATGAAATTCCTCCGATTCTGCTTCGTTGATGTGGCTGAGCAATACACTCAGATTGTGTTTGAATTTTGCAAAATTATCTCGATTTACTTTAACTTTCAGAAATGCTTTATTTAATGCTTTTATCGGCAGTATTTTATTTTTGTTCATGTGTTTTAAGTTTTAATTTATCTATAAAAATTTAATTTAACTATAAAAATGGAAGTAGATAAAACTCAAAAGCTTTCTATATAGGATTCGCCAAGTCGCTTTGCTTATTGTTGCCACTCAGCTTCGGGTTGTCGTTCCCTTCGACCCTTCGACCCAACGACTACGCTCAGGGCGACGATTCGCTGACTGAACCGGGTAGTCGAAGGGTAAGTCGAAGAGTCGAAGGGAGCAATGACCAAGGTACGTTAACAGCCTTGGCGGTTGCTATCAGTGAAGACCAAGGAGAAAACAGATACAATCAAGTAAAGCACAAAAATAAAATTTGTAAATATGAAACTAAAACGATTGGGACACGTAGCCGTCTGCGTGCAAGACATAGAGAAGTCTGCTGAATTCTACCGCAACTTGGGTATGGAGTTAGTCTGGAAAGATCCAGACTGGGCTTATTTGAAAGCAGGAGAGGACGGATTGGCGCTGTTGAGTCCGAGTTACGACCAAGCAGGGCCGCATTTTGGGTTTGTATTTGACGATCGTACCGAAATGGAATCCGCCTACGAACAACTCAAAGCCGAGGGTGTTTCCGTCACCCACATCCACGAACACCGCGACGGTACTGCATCCTTCTACGGCAGAGATCCAGACGGTAACGGCTTCGAGTACCTTTACGAACCGGCCTGACGATTCTAGGGCTTACGAATCAAAACCCAAGAAACCGGGTTTTTAGGGGTTTCTGCGAGTTGTAACGCCTCTTCTCGACAAAAACCCGGTTTCTGACCACGTGCGCGAACTAAATTAAGTAAGCGCACAGAAAAAAATAAAATACCCAGATACCCGGTTGGGCGTTGCTTCTTCCGTTCCCGGAACCTCGCTACAACTCCCCGAATAATCTGAGGTACTCAAACCGATGCTTCTAAAGTAAGGTGCAGACTCTGAATCCGAAATATATCCACAACTTCCGAAAATCGGCTCGATAATCTAAAATCTAAAATCTAAAATCTAAAATCCTCATGTTGCAGAGAATACAAGTCAGAAACCGCTGGAAATCAATCTTCAAACCCTGGGAAGAAGCAGACCCTTGGCTGTTTGGCGCTTGCATCGCCCTCACCATCTTCGGGGGAATCATGATCCACAGCGTGGAAATTAATCAGGGACTCATCAACTGGTGGCGGCACTGGGTAACTGGGGCCGTTGGTTTGTTCCTCGCCATCATCATTTCCCGCTGTCGTTACCAAATACTGATTGAGTGGAAATGGCCGATTTACATATTAATCAATTTGTCCCTGATCGCAGTGCGTTTTATCGGTACTACAGGACTCGGCGCCCAGCGGTGGATCAACATCGGCGGCTTTTACCTGCAACCGTCAGAATTTGCCAAAGTAGGCATGATTGTCACTTTAGCAGCTCTCCTGCACGACAAGACTGTTCCCACGGTGGGTAATATGTTGAGGATGCTGGCGATTATGGCTGTACCCTGGGGATTGATCTTTGCCGAACCAAATTTAGGTACTTCCTTAGTCTTCGGCGCGATCACAATTGGGATGTTTTACTGGGGTAATGTAAATCCCGGCTGGCTAATATTGCTATTCTCTCCTCTAATTTCAGTTCTCTTCAATAACCTGTCTACACCGATTTGGATAGCCTGGGTAGTTGTTGCGGGTATTATCGCTTGGCGAACCCTGCCTTGGCCGTGGTTGGGGACTTTCGGTGCTGTGTTGGTGAACGTTGTTTCTGGACACCTCGGACATATTTTTTGGAATGTACTCAAGGATTATCAAAAAATGCGCCTGACAGGGTTTTTAAACCCCGAGAAAGACCCTTTAGGCAGCGGATATCACTTGATTCAATCTCGGATTGCTATTGGGGCGGGGGAACTGAAAGGCAGGGGTTTGTTTCACGGAACGCAAACTCAGCTTAACTTTATTCCCGAACAGCATACGGACTTTATCTTTTCAGCTATTGGCGAAGAATTGGGGTTTATTGGCTGCATTTGCGTGCTGTTGGTGTTCTGGATAATGTGTTTCCGGTTGGTGACGATCGCTCAAACTGCTAACGATAATTTTGGTTCTTTGCTGGCGATCGGCGTACTGTCAATGTTGATTTTTCAGGTGTTCGTAAATATTGGAATGAACATTGGCTTGGCTCCGGTTACGGGCATTCCGCTGCCTTTCCTAAGTTACGGGAATGCGTCGCTGCTGAGTAATTTTCTCGGCCTGGGACTGGTGGAGGCTGTAGCAAGCCAGCGACAGCGCAAGAAGCGTTGGAATTAGGTAATTGGTAATGGGTTCTGGGAATGCGATCGCCCTTTTGATTTCTTTCGAGAGATTCTGCGGGCGATCGTATTTTTTGTCGATCGACCAAGGCGCATCTAAATTTTACGCTTCCTGAGCCGAGCCTTGATGACTGCCAAGTTTGATAAAATTCTTGTGGGGTGCCCGCGAGAACCCGCCCCCAAATAAAATTTAGCTAGTCAGACGGGAATCCCTCGCGCGATACCGCTTCGGTTGGTGTGGGATGAAAGGCGCGTGAGACTCCTG